>JBKBOP010000015.1:0-28194 GCA_046293575.1 Flavobacterium sp.
GTATTTTTAAATTCTTAAGCACTTGGCGGGGTGTTATGACATCAAAAACATACACCCCATTTTCAATATAAACCTCTGGAATATAATAGGTGCTTTTCTCACCAATTCCCAAATGATTTCCATTCAAAGGCACATGTAAAGGCACAAATAAATCCTCTGTCGGAACTCTTAAAGCAAATTCTCTAAAGGAATCTTCAAACGCGTCTTTATCTCCGTAAATATCGAGGTGGTCTGCATCCATTGAGGTCACACAAGCTTTATTTGGATACAATTGATGGAAAGACCGGTCGAATTCATCAGCTTCTACTACGGTTACTTTGCCTCCTTCACCAATGATGTTAGAATTGTAATTGTTGACTATCCCACCTAAAAAGGCAGTTACTTCCACACCGCTTTGATGTAATATATGTCCCAAAATGGCAGAAGTGGTTGTTTTTCCATGGGTCCCCGCAATAGCAAAACAATAGGTTTCTTTGGTAATAACACCCAACACTTCAGATCTTTTCTTGATTAAATATCCTCCAGATTGAAAAAAGTTCCACTCCTGATGATTTGAGGGAATGGCTGGAGTAATCACTACCAAAGTATTTTTCTTATCCAAAAACACTTCTGGTATATATGAAATATCATCTACAAAATGCGATGAAATTCCTTCGTTATATAATTCATCGGTTAATGGAGTGGGAGTCTTATCATAACCCGAAACGACTTTCCCCAATCGATTAAAATACCTTGCAAGAGCACTCATTCCGATGCCTCCGATACCTATGAAGTAAACTCTATGTATTTCGTTTAAATTCATTTATGGGTAGAATTAGGAATCAGTCGAATGATTTCATTAACGATATCAATAGTGGCATTAGGTTTTGCCATTTTCAACATTTTGGCACTTAATTTTTGTTGTTTTTCAGGACTACTGAGAACTTCCAAAAACAGCTCTTCAAAATTGATTTGCAATTGACTTTCTTTAATCACAATGGCCCCGCCTTTATCAGCCACCACCATCGCATTTTTAGTTTGATGGTCTTCAGCAACATTTGGGGAAGGGACAAAAACAGTGGGTTTGCCCACCAAACACAATTCAGAAACAGAAGAGGCACCAGCCCTTGAGATAATAAAGTCGGCAGCCGCATATGCATAATCCATTCTGTCAATAAACGAAAACACTTTTACTTGTGGATTTTTATTAAATCCTGCATAATCTTCAAAATACAATTTGCCACATTGCCAAATCAATTGAAGTTGGTGTTCTTCGAAAAAATCAAGTTTGTTGGCAATCAATTCGTTAATTTTTCTTGCTCCAAGGCTACCTCCCAAAACCAAAAGGGTCTTTTTCTGTGCGTCTAACGAAAAATAAGCCAGTGCGTCTTCGGGTTTGTATTCAAGGTGAGTCAAATCTTGTCTCACAGGATTTCCTGTAAATACCAACTTTTCTTTCGGAAAGAATTTCTCCATCCCTTCATAGGCCACACAAATAGAGGAAGCTTTTTTAGCCAACCATTTGTTGGTAATGCCAGGATATGAATTTTGCTCCTGAATTACTGTTGGAATGTCCATCATGGAAGCTACTTTTACCAGAGGTCCGGAGGCAAATCCACCGGTGCCAATAACCACATCGGGTCTAAAATTTTTCAAAATCTGATAGGATTTTCTCATACTGCTCAACAACTTGATGGGAAACTTCAAATTATCAATCGTCAATTTTCGTTGAATACCAGAAATCCACAAACCCTCAATTTTATATCCCGCTTGAGGAACTTTTTGCATTTCCATTTTGTCTTTTGATCCCACAAAAAGAATATCACAATCCGGAAAACGATACCGCAATTCATCTGCAATAGCAATAGCTGGGTAGATATGTCCACCGGTTCCGCCACCACTGATGATGAATTTAAAAGTTCTATTTACGGATGCACTCATAAAACAGCATTTATTGGGTTGTCTTTAGGCTCCTTTATTTCTTGTCGATCTTCTTCAATTTGTCTATCAATGAGCTTTTGAAGGGCTTGCTCGCGTTTTTCATTTTCCTTCTGTTCAGCTACAATTTCTTCTTCTTTTTTAGTCACGTTTAGGATGATTCCAACGGCAATACAGGTAACCCAAATGGAACTTCCACCACTACTGATTAAGGGTAAGGTTTGTCCGGTGGTAGGTAATAATTCCACCGCTACCCCCATATTAATCATCGCTTGAAAAACGATTGGAAATCCAAGACCGATGATGACGAGCTTCCCAAAGGTACTTTGAGCTTTATGTGCCGTAACGACTAACCTAAACAACAACAATAGATAAATCAACATAATAGCCACCCCTCCAATCAACCCAAACTCTTCCACTACAATTGCATATATAAAATCTGAGGAAGACTGTGGAAGAAAATTTTTCTGTACACTTTTTCCTGGCCCTAATCCATAAATACCTCCGCTGGCTATTGCTGTTTTGGCTCTTTCAATTTGATAGACTTCGTCAAGGGTTTTAGGATCGGCATCTGAATAACGAAGCAAACGGTTTTCCCACGTAGTGACACGTTGAAAAACAGATGGAACATTATCTGGATTGACGGCTTGAAATACCTTTGCAGCACCCACAAAAACAGTAAGTGCTAACAAACAACCACCAAAGATGAGTCCCAAATATTTCAATGGATATTTCCCGATAAATGCCAACATACAAATCATCGCAAATAAAAATGCTGCCGTTGAAAAATTGGCTGGAAGGATAAACAAAAGTGTCAACCCAACTGGAATCCATAAATCAATGAAAGATGATTTAAATGTAATGGGCTCTTTGTGATTTTTGGAAAGATACCTAGCTACAAAAACCATCACAATCAAAAATGCTAATGTGGAGGGTTGAAATGAAATACCGGCTACTTCAACCCATCTTCTCGCACTTCCTTTTTCAACACCAAAAAACAATGTGTAGCCTAGCAACATCCACAAAAACGGCAATAAAATTCTTGATATACTTCTGTAATATTGAAATGGCACACGATGCACTTGATAAATAATAAAAAATCCAAGAGCAATATGTGCAAAATGTTTGACCAAATACCCCAAAGTGTTGCCGGTCCCTACTCCTGCATAAGCCAAATTACTACTGGCACTGAAAACAGGCATAAAAGATATCAAAGCCAATAGAGCAACTAGTGCCCAAATGACTTTATCTCCTTTTAAACTTTTAATAATTGTTTTCATTGCCTTTTTTCTTTTATAAGTTTCTCACGGCTTGTTTAAACTGTCTTCCACGATCTTCATAATTTTCAAATAAATCAAAACTAGCACAAGCAGGAGATAACAAAACAGTATCGCCTTTTTCACTTAGTCTACTTGCCATCTTCACTGCGTCACTCATGGATTGTACTTCCACCATCACATCTACTACATTGCCAAACTCCTGAATGATTTTCTCATTATCTACCCCAAGACAAACAATGGCCTTTACTTTTTCACGAACCAATGACATGAGTTCAGAATATTCATTGCCTTTATCAACCCCACCGACAATCCAAACGGTGGGGGCATTCATACTGTCTAGGGCAAAAAAGGTAGCATTGACATTGGTAGCTTTACTATCGTTGATATACATCACATTTTGAATCTTGAGCACTCTCTCGAGTCTGTGTTCTACCCCTTGAAAATTGGAAAGACTTTCTCTAATGGTTTGCTTTCTGATTTTCATTAATTGTGCTACAGAGGCAGCAGCCATGGCATTTTTGAGGTTATGTTTCCCTTCCAGAGACACCTCTTTAGTTTCCATTGCAAATTCTTCTTCGTTGATGTAATATTCCATAGTATTTTCGTTTAAGTAGGCTCCTTTTGATAATTTATTTTGAATTGAAAAGGGAATGCGTTGTGCTTTTGTTTTATTATTTTTTAACCATTGTTGTATCACTTCATCATCATGGTCATAAATCAAGTAATCTGATGATTTCTGGTTCATGGTAATTCTGAATTTTGAAGCGATATATTTTTCAAATTGATACTCATATCGATCTAAATGATCAGGGCTTATATTGGTAATTACTGCAATATGCGGACGGTAATTGACAATACCATCCAACTGAAAACTACTGATTTCCAACACATACACTTCATAATCCTCATCTGCCACTTGCCATGCAAAACTCTTTCCTATATTTCCAGCTAAACCCACGTGAACACCCGCAGACTTTAACAAATGGTAGGTGAGCATAGTGGTCGTGGTTTTGCCATTACTTCCTGTGATGCCAATGGTAATGGCTTTGGTGAATTGTGAAGCAAACTCAATTTCAGAAATTACCGGAATCCCTTTTTCCTTGAGTTGTTTTACAATCGCAACAGTATCAGGAATACCCGGACTTTTCATCACCACGTCGGCTTTGAGAATTCTTGAAGTTGAGTGTTGCTCTTCTTCCCAATCAATTTCATTAAGTATTAGAACTTCTTTATAATTATTTTTAATTTTTCCTGCATCCGAAAGAAACACTTTATAGCCTTGCTTCTTTCCTAATAAGGCTGTTCCCACTCCACTTTCTCCTCCCCCTAAAATCACTAACCTCATACTATCTGAGTTTTAGGGTTACAATGGAAAGTATAGCCAACAGAATTCCAACAATCCAAAAACGGGTTACAATTTTACTTTCGTGGTATCCCTTTTTCTGATAATGATGGTGCAGTGGGGACATTAAAAAAATACGCCTGCCCTCACCAAACTTTTTCTTGGTATATTTAAAATAGCTTACTTGCATCACCACCGATAGGTTTTCTGCAAGGAAGATGCCGCATATAATAGGTATCAATAACTCCTTTCTAATAGCTATTGCAATCACCGCAATGATGCCTCCAATGGTTAAACTTCCAGTGTCGCCCATAAACACAGCTGCAGGATAACTGTTGTACCAAAGAAACCCAACAAGAGCTCCCACAAAAGCAGAGATAAAGACCGTCATTTCTCCAGAGTTGGGGATATACATGATGTTCAAATAGTTTGAGAAAATGATATTTCCCGAGACAAAGGTGAAAATCCCCAACGTTAAAACGGAAATAGCAGATGTGCCAGCAGCTAACCCATCAATGCCATCCGTTAGGTTGGCTCCGTTGGAAACGGCTGTGATAATAAAAATGACTATGGGTATAAAAATTAACCATGCATATTTTTCATAACCTTCACCCAAAAATGAAAGTAAATCAGCATAATCAAATTCATTGTTTTTGAAAAAAGGTATGGTGGTTGACGTTGCTTTTTCCTCCACCATTTTTGTAGACACTACCTCCGTTTGAAAGACATTGGTTCTTTGTGTGTCCTTTCGAACGGTTACTTCAGGATGAAAATATAAGACTGAACCCACAATCAACCCAAGTCCTACTTGCCCAATGACTTTAAACTTCCCTTTTAGACCCGCTTTATCTTTTTTAAATATTTTAATGTAATCATCTATGAAGCCAATGGTTCCCATCCATAAAGTAGTAACAATCAAAAGAACTACATAAATATTATCCAATTTTGACAATAGGAGTACGGGAATCAAAGTAGCTAGAATAATGATCAATCCCCCCATGGTGGGCGTTCCGGCTTTTTGACTTTGACCCTCCAGTCCTAATTCTCTAACGGTTTCACCGACTTGTTGATTTCTGAGAAACTCGATGATTCTCTTTCCAAAAATGGTGGAAATAAGTAATGAAATTAATACGGCCATCCCCGAACGGAATGTGATGTATTGAAAAACACCGGCTCCAGGTACCTGATAATGACTGTCCAAATAATCAAATAAATAATACAGCATAGGTTATTTTTGAAGTTCGGTTAATAATGCTCTCACAGTTTCTATATCATCAAAATGATGTCGCACCCCTTTTATTTCTTGATAGGTTTCATGACCCTTCCCAGCAATAAGAATAATGTCTCCCTTATTTGCCAATTGACACGCCACTCTAATCGCTTGTTTTCTGTCAACAATAGATAATGTTTTCCTATGGTTTTGAGGCTCTACACCCTTTTCCATTTCTTCAATAATATCAATGGGGTCTTCACTTCTTGGGTTATCTGAAGTCAAAATAACTTTATCACTCCATTGAGTTGCAATATGAGCCATCAGAGGTCTTTTGGTTCGGTCACGGTCTCCCCCGCATCCAACCACCGTGATGAGCTGTTCATTTTTGGTTCTGATATCGGTGATGGTCTGCAATACATTTTCCAAAGCATCTGGAGTGTGTGCATAGTCAACAATAGCTGTTATTTTATTTTGAGAAATCACAAATTGAAATCTTCCGGAAACACTTTCTAGCTCAGACATGAGTCGTAATACTTCAAAAGAATCTAATCCTAATTCAATAGCGGTACCATAGATAGCCAACAGATTATAGGCATTAAATGTCCCGATTAATTTTACCCAAACTTCACTTTCATTTATCTTGAGCAACAATCCTCCCAGTTGATTTTCTAAAATCTGTGCTCTGTATTCAGCATAGGTTTTTAAAGCATAAGACTTTTTTTGAGCAACGGTATTTTGCATCATAACCAATCCGTTTTTATCATCGGCATTCACCAATGCAAAAGCAGATTTTGGCAATGCATCAAAAAAAGACTTTTTCACATCTCTGTATGCTGCGAAACTTTTATGATAATCTAAATGATCATGCGAAAGATTGGTAAAAACACCTCCTGCAAACTGCAAGGCTTCGGTTCTGCGTTGATGAATCCCGTGTGAACTAACCTCCATAAAGCAATAACTGACACCCGCTATAACCATCTCATTCAAGTAATGATTGATAGTAAGGGAATCTGGTGTGGTATGTGTAGCTGGAAAGGTCTCATTATGAACCTTAACCACTACCGTTGAAATCAAACCCGTTTTATAACCTGCTTTTTGAAACAATTGATACAACAATGAGGCAATGGTCGTTTTTCCATTAGTACCTGTAATACCTACCAGTTTTAATTTAGAGGCTGGATGATCGTAAAAATTTGCAGCCATAAAAGCCAAAGCCGATTGGGTATCTTTTACTT
Source organism: Flavobacterium sp. (assembly GCA_046293575.1). Taxonomy (GTDB): domain Bacteria; phylum Bacteroidota; class Bacteroidia; order Flavobacteriales; family Flavobacteriaceae; genus Flavobacterium. The sequence continues at coordinate 6,988 of JBKBOP010000015.1, forward strand.
GAACATAGGTAACACCATTAACAATCAATTCTGGAAAAGATTCACAAACCACCACCAAAGCTCCTTGATTTAAAGCCTTGCCGATATAGTCATGACCATCAGACATTGTTCCACGAATAGCAATAAAAACATCGTTCATTTCCACTTGCCTGGAATCAAACTGCAAACGGTTGATGACCACATCTGTGGCTCCTTTGACCGCTTCAATGGCTACCCTGTACAATATGTCTTTTAAATTTTTCAAGATAATTCCAGTGTAATGGTTTGATTATTTTTAATGGGCTCACCAGGTTGAAGGGATTGTTTCTTCACTTTTCCAAAACCAACTACTTTTACTTTTAGATTCATATTCTCTAGTAGTGCAATAGCGTCCATCCCGGGCAATCCCTTTAAATCAGGCATGGTTTTCATTTCTTTTTGCACCATAGTATAATATTTCTCAAACTGCTCGCTTTGCTTAGTTAATTCCTTTTCAATGTTTTTGATTTCATTGGTTGAAGGCACATCCGTAAACACTTTTTGAGCAATTCTTTTAAATACGGGACCTGACACATCAGCACCATAATACCCTTTGCTAGTACTGGGCTTATGAATAATAACGATACAGGAATACTTAGGCTCATCTGCTGGAAAATACCCAACAAAAGAAGAAGCATAATACATTTGTGATTTATCAGCATACCCCACTTGTGCGGTGCCGGTTTTACCAGCCATTGAAAAATCTTTAGAATACAGTTTAGAACCTGTTCCTCTTTTTACAACATTTTCAAGAACAACTCTAACTTTAGATATAGTCTCATCAGAGGCAATCTGAGGAACTATTACTTCTTTATCAAACTTTCTTATGGTTTGATTCATTTGTTTAATCTCGCTCACAAACAAAGGCTTGACCATCTCACCATTATTAGCTACAGCATTATAAAGAGTTAGTGTTTGTAACGGAGTCATTGAAACACCATAGCCATAAGCCATCCAAGGCAGCGTTGTTCCATACCAATTTTTGGCACCCGGCTGGGGGATAATGGGCTTTCCTTCACCTTGAATTTGCAAACCCAGTGGCTCATTGAGTTTCATCCTATTTAAATGGGCAACAAACTTTTTAGGGTCATTTTTGTAATTATCGTAAACGGCTTGCACCAAAACAGTATTTGATGAAAGTTCAAAACCCCTGGCAAGAGTTATTTTTCCATATCCCCCCTTTTTGGAGTCTCTTACTCTTCGGTTGAAATAGGAAATTTCACCCCCTTTAGAATCAAAAACAGAACTAGTGTCAGCCAATTTATCTTCAAATAATGCCAACAAATCAACCAACTTAAAGGTCGAACCAGGCTCATGAGACTCTGAAATAGCATAATTGATGGTTTCAGTATACTGACCATTTTTATTTCTGCCTAAGTTTGAAATCGCTTTCACGGCACCTGTTTTGGTCTCCATCACCACCACACAACCATGGTCTGCTTCATAATATTCCAATTGCTTTAAAAGTGCATGATGAGCAATATCTTGAATATATACATCTATGGTAGAAATTACATCACATCCGTCAATAGGTTCTATTTCATTTTCGTCTCTGATGGGCTTCCATTGGCCTTTAGACATTTTTTGCATCAATCGCTTACCATCCTTACCATGAAGATAGTCTCTAAAAGCCCATTCAATACCCTTTCCATCTGGGTTACCTTCGGGTGTCATTCTTTCATAGCCAACAGTTCTTTCTGCTACCAAACCAATTGGATGTTCTCTGAAAGTACTTTGTTCTGTTATGATTCCCCCTTTGTAGGGGCCTTTATTAAAAAGCGGAAAACTCTTTATCCGCATATAATCTGTGTAACTCAAACTTCTCGCAATTAATACATAGCGGTTCTTGTTTGCTCTGGCTTTAAGCAACTCAGTGGTGTAAAACTGAGAAGGTTTACCTAACAATCTTGACAACGAATCACACAAAGGTTTTAGATGAGCATTAAAATCTTCATCTGTGGGAGCCAAAGCATCAAATCTGATTTTGTATTTAGGAATAGAGGTGGCTAACAAACTTCCATCGGATGAATATACATTTCCTTTATTGGCAGGAATAATAAAATTTTTAACGGTTCTTTCTTTGGCTAATTCGCGATAATAGTCTCCTTCAACCCACTGAATATTAAATAGCTTTACCAATACAGCGATGGCCATCATTAAGATGATCAATGCCATAAAGTACATTCTGTAATTACTATTTTTTTCGTTTTGAGACATATTCTTTATTAATCCTCGCTTTTTAAAACTTTTATTTTGACCGGGGGTGTTGTTGATGGTTGTACGCCTCTACTTTCCATTTTTTGAGTGATGGTGCTTTCCATTTTCAATTTCATCAACTCAGATTTCCTTTCTATAAATTCAGACCTTAATTCTTTAACTTCTTTATTCAAATGGGCCATCTTGAAAACTTTTGATTCATAGCGATGAATATTATTAATCATGATGATAGCCAACAAAATCAAGAACATTAAGAACCTCCAATTTTTGGCTGCATGCTCATCAACTAAAAACTTAGCTTTCAATACATCATAAATGCCTACTTTCATGATTATAGTTTTTCTGCTATGCGAAGCTTTGCACTTCTAGCTCTGTTGTTTATCTGTATTTCTTCTTCACTTGGAATAATTAGTTTTTCAACCCATTTGAATGGCACTGAAAACCTTCCAAACATATCCCGCTCGGGTTCCCCTTCAAACATGCCATTTCTCATATACCTCTTCACCAATCGGTCTTCAAGAGAATGATAGGAGATAACACTTAATCTCCCTCCAGGTTTTAAAAGTTCGAGACTTTGCACTAAAAACTCTTTTAACACTTCCAATTCCTGATTCACCTCTATTCTGATCGCTTGATAGATTTGAGCTAAAATCTTATTGCTTTTATGGGCAGGTAAAAATTTTTGCAACATCATTTTCAAATCTGAAGTCGTTTCTAATGGCAATGATTTTCTGGCGTGAACAATAGTATAGGCAATGGCTCCAGCATTTTTTAGCTCTCCATATTCCAAAAACACTTTTCTTAATGCCAATTCTTCATATTCATGCAACACTTTATAAGCATTGAGTTGACTACCTTGGTTCATTCTCATATCCAATGCACCGTCAAATCGAGTTGAAAAACCTCTTTCAGGCACATCAAATTGATGAGAAGAAACCCCAAGATCTGCCAAGATGCCATCTACTTGTTTGACACCATAAAACCTTAAAAACCTCTTTATCGATCTGAAATTTTGCGGAATAAACTGAAAACGACTGTCATTAAAAGTATTCTGAGCCGCATCTTCATCCTGATCAAAGGCGAATAGCTTTCCGTGCTCTCCCAGTCTTTTTAGTATTTCAGCAGAATGACCTCCACCACCAAAGGTGACATCAACATACACCCCATTGGGTTGAATCGCCAAGCCATCCACTGAGGCTTGAAGCAGGACTGGGTTATGATATTCCATGGTCATCATCATTTATGTTTCCCATGACCTCTTCAGCCAAATCTGCGAAATCAACCACACTATCGTCAATTGATTTTTCATATTTCTCTTTGTCCCAGATTTCAATAATGTTTACAGCAGATGACAAGACTAAATCCTTGTCAATTCCTGCAAATACAATTAAATCTTTAGGGATAAGCAACCTGCCTAGGTTGTCAATTTCAACCACTTTCACTCCAGCAGTAAATCTTCTAATGAAATCATTATTCTTTTTAACAAACCTATTGAGCTTGTTGATTTTATTCATCAACACATTCCATTCAGACATGGGATACAACTCCAAACAAGGCTGAAACACCGAACGTTTTAAAACAAAACCCTCCTGAAGCGAACTTGTAAGTTGCTTCTTCAAAGGAGCAGGAATCATCAGCCTTCCTTTAGTGTCTGCTTTACATTCATATGTTCCTACAATGGTATTCAAGTGGTTAGGTTTAAGTATGTTTAGGAACAAAAATAGAAATATTTTACCACTTTCTACCACTTTCTACCACTTTGTTGATAAGTTTTACCACTTTAACTAAAAACACCTTTGAACACGGGAAGTATTACATCTTAAAAATTTGAAAATCATATATAAATTAAAGAGTAACTAGGAAAATAAAAAATGAAGTAAAAATGATTAACCATACTTCTAGAAATGAATATGTTACAAAAAACATTCTAAAATAGAATAGAAGAACACCCACTTAGCGTTGAAAATCTTATATTTGTCGGAAATTGTTAGGCTACAAGCGGAATGATAGAAAATTTTAAGAAAGAAGGAAAGTATTCTTATTTTGAAGCTGGTGAAGGCACGCCTATTATTGTCCTCCACGGACTTATGGGCGGTTTGAGTAATTTTGATGGTGTCGCAACATTTTTCCCTGAAAACGGTTATAAAATCGTGATCCCAGAACTCCCTTTATACACACAAAATATCCTTAAAACCAATGTAAAAGCGTTTGCTAAGTTCGTTAAGGATTTTATCACCTACAAAGGATATGAAAAAGTCATACTTTTGGGAAATTCACTAGGTGGACATATTGCTTTATATCACACCAAAATGTATCCCGAAAAAATGGCAGGATTGATTGTCACTGGAAGCTCTGGATTGTATGAAAGTGCGATGGGCGATAGTTATCCAAAACGAGGTGATTATGAGTACATCAAAAAAAAGGCGGAAGATGTTTTTTATGACCCCAAAGTAGCTACCAAAGAAATCATTGATGATGTTTACAATACTGTAAACGACAGAATAAAACTGATTAAAACCTTGGCAATTGCTAAAAGTGCCATTCGTCATAACATGGCAAAAGATTTACCAAAGATTTTTACCCCAACGTGCATCATTTGGGGTAAGAATGATAAAGTAACCCCTCCTGATGTAGCTGAAGAATTCCACAAATTATTGCCTGTTTCTGAATTATTTTGGATCGATAAATGTGGGCATGCAGCCATGATGGAACATCCTGATGAATTCAACCGAATTGCAATGGCTTGGTTAAAAAAGTCTCAATTATAATCTCTTTTTAGAGAACCTAAAATAGATTCATGAAAATTACCTCAGCAGAATTTATCATCAGTAATTCTGATGTGTCGAAATGTCCCAATGAGCCCCTACCGGAATATGCTTTCATTGGACGTTCAAACGTTGGAAAATCATCATTGATTAATATGCTGACCAATCATAACAGTTTAGCAAAAACCTCCTCAAGACCCGGCAAAACCCAACTCATCAATCATTTTAAAATTAATAAAAACTGGTTTTTGGTCGATTTACCAGGCTACGGATACGCCAAGGTTTCAAAAGCCTCCAAAGCAATTTTTCAAAAATTCGTGACTGAATACTTCGAAAAAAGAACACAATTGGTATGTGGTTTTGTACTTATTGACATTCGGCATGAAGCCCAAAAAATAGATTTAGAGTTTATTAATTACCTTGGCGAAATTGAAGTACCCTTTTGTATTGTTTTTACTAAAGCCGACAAAATAGGAAAAACCAAAATACACTCACACGTAACTGCCTACGAAAAAGAAGTGTTGAAAAATGGTTGGGCTGAAATGCCTCCATACTTTGTTAGCTCGGCAACAGAAAAATTGGGAAAAGACGAAATTCTTGAATACATAGACGAAATCAATACGGAGTTTTTTACCTCTCAAAACTCCTTCTAAGCTTATTTATTAAGTTCCGACTTTTCAGCAAAATAGTCGCAAAAATCTCGCATTGTATCTGCCATCTTATCGTCATTAGTTGCTCTTTGATAGGTATCTGCCATGGCAACAAGAGATTGATGAAAAAACTGCTTCATCTCATCCACAGGCATATCTTTGGTCCAAAGATCAACACGTAACGTTTCCTTTGAAACATGATCCCAAACAGATATCAGAACAGCTTTGGTAGGAGCATCTTTAACGCCACCATCAGGAGCAGACCATTCAAGTTTTTCGGGGACTCGGTTGTTATCTAATTCAACGTGAAATTTAATATCTGAAGTCATTTTTATCGTTTTGGTTTGTATTTAGACTTTTCAAAAATAGTTTTTGAATCTGCATTCAAAAGAGTTTCCAAGTTATGTTCGGCTTGATTCATATATGATCTCACAATTTGCCAACCTAGAAAGACACCCGCTCTTCCGGGACTTTCATTGTCTATTTCAAGATAGAATTTTGAAAAAGGAGCAGGAGCAATAAATCGTTGTAAGAGCTTACTATCTGTATTGTACAACAAAGATTCTTCAATAAAATATCGCCACATTTCCTTTTCATTTTCCAAGCACCATTGCCATTGCTCTTCTGTGTAGCCTATTTTTTCAGCATCGGTATATGTGGGTATCAAAAGATCTTTTAAATACAACTGTTTTCCAAAATAAATCATTTGAGCCAACAAAGTTCTATCATTAGGATAATTGAGTAGGGTCTCAGAAAAAGCGGCCGCCATATCTGGCAGTATTTGTCTTCTCGTAAAAGTCTGTCTAAAATAATTAGGAAACTCATAAAATTTATGGTCTTCACCAAGATACAAATCTATCGCAATAAGCACTATACTATCGGTATAGATTACTTTATTGGCATAATCCATTTCTGAGATGATGGTTGTTACTTTTTTGGGCAACTGTTTCTCAGGAAAGTAATACTTTATGTGTCGAAATAAATCTTCTATTTCACTTTCAACCTCAGTAAAGTTTTTATATCTCAATTGCACTTCAACATACAATTCTCGATATAATGGGTCTTCTAACTTTGCCACAAAAACACTATCAGGAAATTCATCAGGGAAAAAAATGCTGTATTCCTTTCTCAAGTTTGGAAAGTCTTCAACAGGGGTTTCATAATAAATTTGATCAAATCGCTCCAAGGCAAAATCAACTTGAATTTCAGATATTTCTTTTTCTAAAGCTGATGAACCTCTACAGGAAAAAAGCAGGACTGAAACAAGAGTGAGTATAAATAAAGAACCGATTTTCATATTTAAGTTTAAAGTTTTTTCTGATTAGAAATGTATTTCGTAATTTTGATATGCAAATATACAAGCAACATCAACTATGACCTATTTATCTCAAGAAAATGTTACTCTGAAAGTAGACGAAGTAAACCTTCACATAGTACATTGGCTAAAAGAATACGCTAATAACGCAGGTGTGCAGGGTTTTGTTGTGGGTGTTTCTGGAGGCATTGACAGTGCTGTAACTTCCAGCCTTTGTGCCCAAACTCGACTTAAAACTCTGTGTGTGGAATTACCTATTCATCAGGCCCTTTCTCAAGTCAATCGAAAAAAAGAACATATTTTTCAGTTGAAAAAAAGATTCTCTAATGTAGAAAGTCTAAGTATAGACTTAACAGAAACTTTTGAAACCTTCAAAAAAACAGTTCCAACTTCTGAAAACGAAAGTGCCTATCAACTAACATTGGCAAATACCCGAGCTAGATTAAGAATGACCACTTTGTATTTCTTGGGTGGCATCAATAAACTATTGGTTGCGGGAACCGGGAACAAAGTTGAAGATTTCGGAGTAGGATTTTACACCAAATATGGAGATGGTGGCGTAGACATTAGTCCAATTGCTGACTTGATGAAATCTGAAGTATACGCTCTTGGAAAATATCTAAGCGTTCCAGAATCTATTTTGATGGCTGCCCCCACCGACGGATTATTTGGTGATAACCGTTCAGACGAAGATCAATTGGGAGCCAGATATGATGAGTTAGAATGGGCTATGAACATGCATGAAGCCGGTAAAAAACCCGAAGATTTTGTAGGTATAGAAAAAGAAGTTTTTGAAAAATTTGTCTTTCTAAATAATGTTAATAAACACAAAATGAACCCTATTCCAGTTTGTAAAATACCCAATTCATTAAGAATTTAATAAATATTGTTTAGTTTTTTTGTGATAATAGCCAATAGATTACAAAAAAAGAGTAACTTTAACCCTCCAAAAATAAATTAATCATCTAACTAAATACCACAAAATTATGATTAAAGTTTGTTTAGCCGATAACCATCCCGTTGTACACTTCGGGGTGAAATCGTATTTTAAAGACCATGCAGAAATCAGCATTGTAGGCCATGTTGGCAACTACAATATGATTATTGACATGTTGAAAATCAAGCCCATTGATGTTTTATTGGTGGACCTGGAGTTGGAAGGATTGAGTAGTTTGAACCAAATCAAATACTTGCTCAAAGAATTTCCAAACACAAAAATTACTATTTTCAGTAATCTTTCTGAGACCATTTATGCACCAAACACTCTTAAAGCTGGTGTTTCTGCGTATGTTCACAAAACCTCAAAACTTGAGAACCTCGGAAACATTATTGTGAAAGTAAACAACGGTGCAGTCATCTTCAGTGATGCCATCAAAAGAAGTTTAGCCATGATTGCTAAACAAAACAAAAACGAAAGATTATACAGAAAACTCTCAAATAGAGAAATTGAAGTACTTCGTTATTTGAGTGATGGTAAGAAAAACAATGAGATTGCGAAGATTCTAGGCCTCAATGAAAAAACAATTAGTACCTACAAATTACGACTTTTAACAAAGTTAAACGTTACCAATTTGGTTGATTTAGTCAATAAAGCTAAAACCTTGGAAATCGTCTAACAAAATTACACTGTATTTAAAGGGAGCTACATGCTCCCTTTTTTATTGTATTGCCGACCTCATTCTTCCAATGCGACGGGTCATAGAAACTTTTAATTTATTGTATTCACTCACCATTGAAAGTAATTCTGCATATTCTTCCTCTGGCGGAGTCTCTTTAATTTGATTCATCAGCTCAACACACACTCTGGCAATTAAAAACTCTCTAAAAGCGGTCAAGGTTTCGTTGACCAGTCTGGTTAGAATTTCACCATCCGTTTTCTCTTTGACAAAAACCTGTTTTTTCTCCATCCATCCATGCAGTTGATACTGTTCATCTCGCATCATTAACTCAGAAACAACGGCGTTTTGCTCAGGTGGTAGTTCTTGCATTAGTTTTTGCTTATCCAATGATTCACTTTCCTGAAATTTCTGAATTAACCCTTGATAGATATCTTTAAAAACCGGATTAGCAAATTCTACTTCATCCTCCTGAAGTGATAAAAATATCTTGTTATGTATCTTTTGAAATTGCTTTTCTGAATATTCAACCTCCTTCCCTTGTTCATCAAATTTGATAAATACATTTTCAAATTCAACCTCTTTTTCACCATATAAAAGTAAAATCTCAAGTATGGATTGTTCCAACAAACTCAATAAATCTATCCTTACCTGTTTGACTTCCTCTTGGGATTTAACAACCTCAAACGATTTTTGATCTTGCTTGTACTTTTTATTCGCTTCTGCAATATCCTTTTGTTGAAGCTGAGCTAAGGTATTAAACAAAACTTCCTCAGAAATATCCATGATGCGGCTACACTCTTGTACATATACTTCCCGCTTAATGCGATCGGGAATTTTGGAGATACTCACCACCATATCCCGAATTAAATCTGCCTTTTTAATAGGGTCTTGCTTGGCTTCACCCATCAACAACGATGCCTTGAATTGAATAAAATCCTGAGCATACTCCACCAAATAGTTTTGCAAATCTTCAAAAGACATTTTTTTGGCAAAACTATCAGGATCTTCACCGTCTGGAAAAGCACAAACCCTTACGTTCATACCTTCTTCCAAAATCAAATCAATTCCTCTCAAAGAAGCTCTCAAACCAGCTGCATCACCATCAAACAAGACGGTCATATTTTTGGTTAATCTACTCACCAATCGAATTTGATCGGGAGTCAGAGCTGTACCAGAAGAAGCCACTACGTTCTCGATGCCCGCTTGGTTAAATTGGATAACATCGGTGTAGCCTTCCACCAAATAACAGTTGTCTAGTTTGGCAATGGCTTGCTTGGCGTGAAAAATTCCATAAAGAACTTTACTTTTATGGTAAATATCACTCTCGGGCGAGTTAAGATATTTGGCCGCTTTTTTATCATTGGTGAGAATCCGACCGCCAAAACCTAATATCCTTCCCGACATACTTTGAATGGGAAACATCACTCTACCTTTAAAACGATCAAAGGTTTTGGTTTCATTTACAATAGTCAAACCCGTTCCTTCCAAAAACTCTATTTGATACCCCTTTGACAAAGCTTCTTGCGTAAAAGCATCCCATTGATCAAGACAATAACCTAAACCAAATTTTTTAATGGTCTCATTGGTGAAGCCACGTTCCTTAAAATACGTTAGACCAATAGATTTCCCAGATTCAGTTTCCCACAAGACGTGTTCAAAATATTTTTTGGCATACTCTGAAACCAAATACAAACTTTCCTTTTGATTAGCAATGGCCTTGTCTTCGGCAGAATCTTCCGTTTCTTCAATTTCAATATTATACCTTTTTGCCAGAAAACGAATAGCCTCTGGATAAGTAAAATGTTCGTGTTCCATCAAAAAAGCTACCACGTTCCCACCTTTCCCGGACGAAAAATCTTTCCAAATTTGCTTGACCGGTGATACCATAAAAGACGGTGAACGCTCATCTGAGAAAGGACTCAAGCCCTTCATATTACTTCCTGCACGCTTTAATTGCACAAAATCACCAATGACCTCCTCAACTCGGGCGGTTTCATATACTTTGTCTATAGTGTTTTTGGTAATCAATGTCTCTGAAATGAAAGTTCAAATTTACAAATAAATGCTGCATGAAAGCTATAAAAAAAGCGTTCCGAAGAACGCTTTACATAACATTATAATTCTTTTAATTAAAATCAAACCTAAGCCCCAATGATACGTTGTTTTGCTCTATGGGATTATCTTTAAACAAAGGATTCAGGTCATATTTTGCATACAAAGTCAACGACTTATAACCCGCATAAGCACTCACGCCATACACAAAATCAGACACATTAAAATCGCCTTTGTCTTTAATCTTGGTTCTGATGTCGTCTTCGCGGTACTTTAAAATTTGCTTCGACTTGAAATTCAAACCAGCATATCCCCCAATACCTACTCTGATATGTTCATGGGTTCTGAACCGTTGCGTCCCATCCTCAGAAACGCTCTTTGATGTGAAATCAAATTCCAAATGCAATGGCAACACCAATTGTACATTTCTAAAGCGACTTTCATTCAAGATCACCGATGCATTTTCCAAATAGGTTTGATTTCCATCTTTTACAAAGAAGCGATTATTGGTGGGTCTAAGGTTGTTATACATCACCGAAAAACCATACTTCGCATGTAAAAAGTTATCGTTTTTGAAAATTCGAGTGTTCCAGGTAAAACCCCACTCATAGAAATGGGAACCCCACACCCTGTAATCTGAATCTTCCAAAGAATCAAATTCACCGTCGGTTAATAGATTATTTAATCCAAAAGCAAACACAAATTGAGAAGTTGTTCTTCGCTCGTTCCAAGGTTTACAGTCTTTTTTCTTGTATTCCGGATCGCGTTCCCAACGCACATAAATTCGATTGCGACCAGCAAAAATGGTGTCTTCGTTTTGTTCCAACTTACCGTCCACTTTATCTTTTACCAAAGCGGTAAGTTTTTGCTCTTCTTGTACAACTCGGCCTTCAATGTTTTTGGCTCTCACAGTAGCTAAACGCTCTTTAGCTTCCTGTGCTTCTTGCGAAGTAATCTTCCCACTTTCCAACTGTTGGTTGACTTCCTCCACTTCTTTTTTAAGGGCTTCTTTTTCCTCTTCGGTAATTTTTTCAATGTTGGTGGCTACTCCTTTCACTCTTTGTTCAAAAGTTTCTTGAGAAAAGACTTTGCTTACAATTGAAAAGGTTAATACGACAATGTAAAAAATAATTCTGTTCATGATGATTGATTTTATGAGGTTCGTTTTTTGAATGATGATTGAAAATTTGATTTATTGATGATTTCGGTTGGCCAAAACTTGTTTGACCGATTGATAATTTTTGTTGATGGATTCGATAACTTTATTTCTGTATTGGGTTTCAACTTCTTTTTCAACAGCATTAAGCAGTTTTAAGGGATCCACAGACAATCCGTTTTGTTCAGCAAGAGCATTCTCTAGTTTAGGCTCGACTTCGGGAGTTTTCACGTCAACAGTTGTTTCATGAACTACCACTGCCTGTTGAATTTGAATTGTATTAACTTCCTTTAAAGGTGTTTTTTGAATGGTCACAGGTTCGTTTTTCTGTAGTGAAGGTACCACCTCAACCACTTGCTCTTCGCTGACCACAGGAACAACGGTCTCTTGACTAGAGGTAGTAAAAGTCTCTTGCGGTTGTGATACATTTTCGTCAAAGACAATAGCAGGCACCTCAACACTTACCGTTTCTTGTTGCCATGTCCAAAGCCCAAGTAAACCTCCAAAAAGAAAAACAGCAGCCACAGCATACCACCCATAGTTTTTTCTCTTGGGTTGTTCAGCCACTGTCAGCATGGCATCGAGTCGATCCCAAGCTTGAGCTGAGGGCTCTAGAGTTCGCTGAGAAAATTGTTCGCGAACCTGCGTTTCAAACGCCTTGTTCTTTTGATTTTTTTTCATAATCATTTAATATTTTTCGCAACATGGTTTTGGCATGTGAAAGTTGAGATTTTGAGGTTCCTTCTGAAATTCCTAACATTTTTGAAATCTCATGGTGCTTTAAACCCTCCACCACATATAAATTGAAAACCATTTTATAACCTTCTGGCAAGGCATCTATAGCCTTTTGTAGTTCATCTGTCGTCCATCGCATTTCTTCCTCATCCTCCAATGGTTCGCTAAACTCATAATCTTCAGTATAATTCACTTTTTTCTGTACCCTAATAAACGAAATACATTCATGAATCATAATCCTTCTAATCCAGCCTTCAAAACTCCCTTTGTTTTCAAAGGATTTTAGGTTTGTAAACACTTTCATAAAAGCAGTTATCATTACATCTTCTGCATGGTGAATGTCATTGACATACTGCCGACAGACACTCAACATCTTTGGTGCGTGATGCTGATAAATTCGCTGTTGGGCCTGGCGGTTGTGTTCCTTGGCTTGAGCAATCCATTGATGTTCTTCCTGATGTAAGGAAATCACTTTCATAGTGGATGTCTTGTGTTTACATTTATAAAGACGAACAACCTTTTAAAATGGTTGCATGAAAACAAAAAAAAATCAAACTATTTTTTATAATACTTTGATTTTGTGTTTGTTAATTTTTATTTTTTTCGGTCAATGACATAATTCACCATGAGAACTAAAGCTTCTTTATAGGGAGAATTGGGAAAATCGTCAAGTAATTGCAAGGCTTGCTGTTGAAAAGCCTTCATTTTCGTTTCCGCATAGGTGAGTCCGCCGCGATTGGTCACAAAAGCAATAACTTCCTTCACCCGCTTTTTATCTTTGTTGTGGTTTTTGATGGAATTAATCAACCATGCTTTTTCAGATTTGGAAGAGGTGTTCAATACATGAATCATCGGCAAGGTCATTTTCTGTTCCTTGATATCAATACCCGTGGGTTTACCAATTGGACCGTCGGTATAGTCAAACAAATCGTCTTTGATTTGAAAAGCCATCCCAATCAATTCCCCAAAATATCGCATTTTTTCAACCAAATCCTGATCGTCAGGTTGCACTGAACAAGCTCCCAGCGAACAACAGGCCGCAATCAAGGTAGCGGTTTTTTGCCGGATGATTTCATAATAAACCTCTTCAGTGATATCTAACAACCTAGCTTTTTCGATTTGAAGCAATTCGCCTTGACTCATTTCGCGTACGGCTACAGAAATGATTTTCAACAAATCAAAATCGTTGTTGTCAATCGAAAGCAATAAGCCTTTAGACAAGAGATAATCTCCCACCAATACGGCAATTTTATTTTTCCACAAGGCGTTGATGGAGAAAAATCCGCGACGTTTGTTACTATCATCCACCACATCGTCATGCACCAACGTAGCCGTGTGAATCAACTCAATGACCGACGCTCCTCGATAGGTGCGTTCGTTCACCAAGCCGTCTGAAACCATCTTGGCAGTGAGAAACACAAACATGGGTCGCATTTGCTTCCCTTTGCGGTTGACAATATAATAGGTGATGCGGTTGAGCAAAGCCACTTGTGAAGTCATCGATTCATAGAACTTCTTTTCGAAGAGTTCCATTTCCTCTAGTATGGGCTGTTTGATTTGCTCGGTGATTTTCATCGGAAACAAAGGTAGCGAAACGCCCCTTGCTTGACAACAAAATTAAGAATTCTATAAGGCAGCTTCATTTTTGTTCGCCAATTGTCCGCAAGCCGCATCGATATCCTTCCCGCGACTACGACGCACCTTGGCCACAATACCCGACTGTTGCAAGGCGGAAACGTGCTTGTCAATCGCCTCATCAGAAGCCTGTTGGAACTTACCGTCATCAATTGGGTTGTATTCAATCAGGTTGACTTTGCAGGGCACATATTTGCAGAATTTTACCAAGGCTGCGATGGAGCGATCATCGTCATTAATGCCCTTCCATACCACATATTCGTAAGTAACTTTGCTCTTGGTCTTGCGGTACCAATACTCCAAGCTCTCTCGTAGTTCCGTCAGCGGGAAGTTTTTGCTAAACGGCATAATATCGTTGCGAAGTTCTTCAATAGCACTATGCAATGACACAGCCAGTTTTACCTTGGCTTCGTCATCGGCCATTTTCTTAATCATTTTCGGAATCCCCGAAGTAGAAACCGTGATGCGTTTTGGGGACATCCCCAAACCTTCTGGTGAGGTGATTTTCTCAATGGCTTTCATGACATTGGGGTAATTCATCATCGGTTCGCCCATGCCCATAAACACGATATTTGAGAGCGGACGGTCAAAATACAACCGGCTTTCATTGTCAATAGCAACCACCTGATCATAGATTTCATCGGGGTTTAAGTTCCGCATACGTTTCAGTTGAGCGGTAGCACAAAACGTACAATCCAGACTACAACCTACCTGACTCGACACACAAGCCGTGGTACGGGTAGCGGTGGGAATCAACACACTTTCCACGACCAGACCGTCATGCAAACGCACTGCGTTTTTGATAGTGCCGTCTTCACTGCGTTGCAATTGATCGACGCGAATGTGATTGATAACAAAGTGTTCCTCCAGCATGGTCCGGGTGGCTTTTGATAAACTGGTCATATCTTCAAACCGGTGGGCTTTTTTGTGCCACAACCATTCATAGACCTGATTGCCCCGAAAAGCCTGATCGCCCTGAGCCACAAAAAATTCTCGAAGTTGCTCTTTGGTTAATGCCCGTATATCTTTTTTGGATTGCATGGGGGCAAAAGTACAAACAAAATTCTCCAATGCCATACTCAACAACTTTACTTATTTTTGTAAAAAATTATAACCCATGCACTTCCTCTCCGAAGACCTAGAAGACTATATCGAAAAACACAGCCAGGCCGAACCGCCTTTGCTGGCTCAACTCAACAAGGAAACCTATCAAAAAATACTGTTGCCCCGTATGTTAAGCGGACACTTTCAGGGGCGTATACTGAGTATGTTGTCTAAATTAATTCGGCCCAAGAGTATCCTTGAAGTGGGCACTTATACCGGCTATGCCACCCTGTGCCTGTGCGAAGGACTTCAACCCCAAGGCGAAGTGCATACCATCGACATCAAAGAAGAATTGCTCGATTTCCAACGCAAGTATTTTGATAAGTCGCCTTGGGGGAAACAGATTCATCAGCATTTGGGAGAAGCTTTGAAAATCATCCCCGACCTAAACACCACCCTTGATCTGGTGTTTATTGATGCTGACAAGGAAAACTATCTGAACTATTACGAATTGCTCGTGCCTAAGATGAATCCGGGAGGGATTATTTTGTCTGATAATGTGTTGTGGTCGGGCAAAGTGGTTGAGCCTTTGCAAGAAGGTGATGAAAGTACGCGAGTGCTGTTGGAATATAATCATCGTCTGGTGAACGATCCTAGGGTGGAAACGGTGTTATTGCCCATCCGTGACGGACTTACCGTGACGCGGGTGTTGTAAAAAAACTACGTTCAGCTTTTAAAAACCAGTAGTGGAAAAAGAATCCAGTACTCGCTCCAAACAAATAGCCCGCTAGTATATCACCGGGATAATGCAATCCTAAATAAATCCGGCTGTAGGCAAACACCAAAGGAAAGGCAAAAAGCCACACAGCTCCTTTATAATACCGC
The DNA here is from genome assembly GCA_046293575.1 of Flavobacterium sp. GTDB lineage: Bacteria > Bacteroidota > Bacteroidia > Flavobacteriales > Flavobacteriaceae > Flavobacterium. The sequence goes on from JBKBOP010000015.1 coordinate 23,079, forward strand.
CGAAATAATAAAAAGAAAAACACGGTTGTCGCCATGGAATTAGACGCATGGCCAGAGAAAAAGCCATAGGAACTGCGTTGCACAACCACTCTAATTTTATCCTGCAAATCAGCTACGTTACACGGACGTAACCGTTCAAAACTATACTTAGCAAGATTGGTCATTTGGTCGGTAAACAAAATCAATCCGGCCAAAAATATAATCATTAGCCCAATAAACTTGAAAGAAGTCTTGCGGTATAACAAGTAAAACATCACTAAAAACAAGGGAATCCAATGAAACTGTTTGGTGACAAACATCCAAAAACCGTCAAAAGGCTCACTCCCCAAATTGTTCAGGAAAATAAGCAAGTTGCGATCTAAATTCTTAAGGGTTTCCAATTAAAGCTGTCTTTTGATAGGCCCAGTAAGGTTTTCTATGTCCTCCTTGGTTTTTTGAAGGGTATCCACCACATCGGTTTCAGGCGAAGCCTTCTGCAACGATTGTTCTAGATCTTGTTTGACTTTATTCACCTCATCAACGAAAGGCTTGGTGTCCATACCGCCTTCTTCTGCACTGCGTTGTATTTCAGATTTGATGTCATTAGTGGCGTGTTTCACCTGACGAATAAACCGCCCAAGGGTACGGGCAATTTCAGGAATGCGTTTCGGACCCAGAAATACCAGGATAAAAAACAACACCATCAACAACTCCATACCGCCAATTCCGAACATAAGAATACCCTATTTAGTTTGCTACAAAGTTACTTATTTCAATTGAGTGTAAACTCCATTTTTTGCCAATACCTTTTCAGAAATCTGAAAAGACGACATATCACACGTTGAAAATGAAATTCATGCATTCGTGGCTTTAATCAAACTTAGAAGAAGCTGCTGACTCTTTGGGCCAAACGTTATTAGTCAAATCAATATCAGCCGTTTCTAGTTTAGGATCCAACTGCATCTTCTTAATTTTCTTATCAGTGGCAAACACTTTAGTTACGGTTTCGTTGTTCTTTCTCCACACCTGTTCCGGGAATTTATGCAATTCGGTGGTGTCATCTTCAAAAGTCAACTCTACTATTATAGGCATAATCAATCCGCCGGGTTTGTCAAATTCAACCTCATAGAAAAAGGCAGGTGATTTTAGTTTCGCACGTTGGTCTGACGTTAAATTTTCGTTGATATAGGCATCCAAATCTTTAAAATCTCCAGATTTAAAAGCCTTTTTTCGCGACTCTTTCAAATCTTTATGGTCTTCCTTCACTAAATAAATATAGGGGCCGGACGCACTACCAAAACGACCTCTTCTGGCCGTCATATTTTTCAATTCTTCAGTGGGTTCATCGGAAACATAAAAATGGCGTACGGTCTTGATGCCTATATCCACATAATCGGTAGAATAGAACCAACCTCTCCAGAACCAATCCAAATCTACTCCCGAAGCATCCTCCATCGTGCGGAAAAAGTCTTCAGGGGTGGGATGTTTAAATTTCCAACGGTTGGCATATACCTTAAACGCATGGTCAAACAATTCGCGACCCATGATGGTTTCTCTCAAGATATTTAAGGCCGTAGCAGGCTTCCCATAAGCATTGGGGCCAAACTGATAAATCACCTCTGAATTAGACATGATGGGTTCCAAAAATTTTTGGTCGCCACTCATATAAGGTACAATTTTATGTGCTGGACCGCGACTAGTTGGAAAATCAGCCATGAATTCTTGCTCTGTCAAATATTCCAAAAAGGTATTCAACCCTTCGTCCATCCAGGTCCATTGGCGTTCGTCAGAATTGACAATCATCGGGAAGAAATTATGACCAATCTCATGAATAATTACGCCAATCATTCCATATTTAATCCGATCGGTCACCACTCCTTTGGCATCCGGACGACCGTAATTCCAGCAAATCATGGGATATTCCATTCCCTGATCTTCAGCAGAGATGGACACCGCCTTGGGGTATGGATAATCAAATGTATGCTTCGAATAGGTTTTTAAAGTCTGAGCTACCGCACGGGTAGAATATTCTTCCCACAACGGGTTGGCCTCATTGGGATATAACGAAATCGCCATAGCGGTGCGGGTTTCCAGCTGCACATTCATAGCATCATAGATAAACTTTCGCGAAGTAGAAAACGCAAAATCGCGTACATTCTCCGCCTTAAACTTCCAAGTTTTAGTCTTATTTGAAAACCCCTTTTCATTGGCTTTAGCCTCCGCAGGAGTAATAATCAACACGGGGTTGTCAAAGGTCTTTTCAGCCAATTCATAACGTTTTACTTGCTCGGCAGTAAAGACTTCCCTGCGGTTTTGCAACACTCCGGTGGCCTCCATCACATGGTCTGCGGGCACAGAGATATTCACTTCATAGTTCCCAAAAGGCAAAGCAAACTCTCCTCTACCCCAAAATTGCATATTTTGCCAACCTTCCACATCATTATACACCGCCATTCTCGGAAAAAACTGAGCCATTACATACAAGCGATTGCCATCAGATTCAAATTCTTCATACCCCGAACGTCCGCCGTCTTTGCGGTAGTTATTGATGTTCTGCCACCATTTAATTTGAAACGTAATTTTCTGTTTGGGCAACAACGGTTTGTCCAAATCAATACGCATCATGGTTTCATTGATGGTCACTTTCATGGGTTTGCCTTGAGCATCGCGAACATAATCTAGGTTAAAACCGCCTTGAAAAGGTTCTTCTAAAAATTGTTTTGAAAAACCATCCACAGTTTGCAACGGACGAATGTTTTCGCTGTTTTGTTTTTTGGTAATCGAGTTCGGATTCTTTTCATTTTGATCCATCTGCACCCAAAGATATTCTAGCGGATCGGGTGAATTATTATGGTAGGTAATGGTTTCCACCCCATAGAGTCTTGCATTCTTATCATCCAGGGTGATGTCCATTTTATAATCTGCCTGCTGTTGATAATAAGCAGACCCTGGAGCCCCCGAAGCGGTGCGAAACATATTCGGTGTGGCATATAAATCATAATTCTGACGGAACTTGTTGTTGTCATATCGCCCCGGTTTTCTTTTGGTTTCTTGGGTTTCCTGGGCTATTCCCAATAAGGGCAAACATAATAAGAAAAGGATTTTCTTCATCATAGGGTATTTTTTGAACTCACGAATGTACATAATTTGAAAAAACAACAAATAATTTTAACGTTTCACCCTTCTTTTCTGTCGTGTTTGGTATTGTCATTTCGTGTCTGGCTTGGTGGCTCTTTTGCAAAACTTGGCTTGTGTAGTGGGTTAAGCGGTTTTGCAATTTTTAAATCACGAACACTTTAAAAATAAATAAAATACGTAAGTAAATGTGCCACCATTAGCGATGGCAATACTAGCTAAGTCTTTTGGCTTAAACATTAACTCCAAAAATATAGCCAACCAGTGCAGATAGTCCCATTGCTATTGTTCCCCAAATTGTTATTCTTAGAACTGCTTTTTTTACACTTGAACCACCTGTTTTTGAGGAAGTTGCACCTAAAATAATCAGGAAAATAATTGTGAAACCATAGAGCCAATATTCCATTCCCTTCAAGGGTGCAAAAAGTATAACTAAAAGAGGTAAAACACCCCCAACTGTAAATGAAGCACCTGAAGCAATAGCAGCCTGTATTGGGTTTGCCTGAGTTATCTCATTTATCCCTAACTCTTCTCTCATATGTGTTCCTAAAGCATCTTTCTCTGTCAGCTCAAGGGCTACTTGCTTTGCCGTTTCTTTTTTCAGGCCTCTTTTTTCAAAAATTTGGGTTAAAATATACAACTCTTCTTCAGGCATTTCTTTAAGTTCCTGTTTTTCCCTTTCAATGTCTGCTTTTTCTGTGTCGGTTTGAGAGCTAACCGAAACATATTCTCCAGCAGCCATAGATAATGCTCCGGCAACAAGACCGGCTACAGTGGCTAAAACTATTGGGTCTCTTGTTGTACTTGCAGCAGCCACACCAATGGCAAGGCTTGAAATTGAAATAATGCCATCATTGGCACCCAAAACGGCAGCTCTTAACCAATTGCTTCGGTTTATGTAATGGTTGTCTAAGTAATTGTCTATTGTTAGTTTTTTCATTTCAAAGGGTTGTTTCACTACAATTTTCAGCCATAAGCTCAAATTCAAGTGTGCTATGTTTTACGTTTTTTTCTTGTAATACATACTTTAAGTCGGTTTTTATTTTAGCTTAGTTTTCAGAACTATCGATTATAATAAGGGCATTTAAGTCTTTTTATAGGCTAATAGTCTAAGAGCATTAAGAACGACTACTAATGTTGAGCCTTCGTGTATAACTACTGCGATGCCTAGATTTGCTATTCCGAACAATGTCATTGGAATGAGTAATGCCACCACGCCTAAACTAATCCAAAGATTTTGAATGATGATATTTTTTGACTTTCGGCTCAAACCAATTGCGAAGGCAAGGTTTTCTAATTTATCTGACATGAGTGCAATGTCTGCTGTTTCCAATGCCACATCAGAACCTGCTGCACCCATAGCAATGCCTACTGTGCTGTTCGCCATTGCTGGGGCATCGTTTACTCCATCACCAACCATAGCTACTTTATTTTCTTCACTTATTAGTTTCTTTATCGCTTCTACTTTATCTTCGGGTAGCAAACTCCCCCATGCTTCGGTTAAGCCAATTTCTTTAGCTACGGCATCTGCCACTTGTTGATTGTCGCCAGTCAGCATAATCATTCGCTTAATGCCAACTGTTTTTAGTTTTGCAATAGCTATCTGAGCTTCTTTTCTTGGTGTATCCATCAAGGCAATAATGCCAATATATATTTTATTTTCTCTCGCCAACATTGTTGTGTTACCCGAAATTTCCAAAGCTTTTACGGTATCTTTAATTTCTTTTGACGGTTTGTTTTCATCTATCTCATCAAACAAATTCAGGTTGCCAACTACTATTTCTGTACCGTTGATTGATGCTTTAACTCCTCGTCCTAAAATAGATTGTATGTTTTCAGCTTTCAATTCTGACTTGTTTTGAATACGTTCCGTTGCTCCTGCTACTATTGCTTTAGCTAAAGGATGGTCGCTAAGACTTTCAACTGCAATCAAAATACTTAATAAATCTTCTTCATTAAAGCCTTCAAGTGCAACAACATTTGTAAGTTTTGGTTTGCCCTC
>JBKBOP010000016.1:0-28009 GCA_046293575.1 Flavobacterium sp.
AGTAGTTGCTTATGACGGCTTACAACCCGTGGGACTCTCTGGAATTTGGGTTGGACACAAACTGTGGTGTGATAAATATCTAGAAATGGATAATGTAGTGGTGCATACCAACTATCGTTCCAAGGGAATCGGCAAACTATTGTATGACTTTATCGAAAAACTAGCTGTTGAAGAGCAATGTCAAATGATAGCTTTAGATTCGTATACCACCAATTTTGCAGCTCATAAGTTCTTTTTAAATCAAGGCTTGGTGCCCAAAGGATTTCATTTTATTAAGTACCTAACCCCATAACCATTCTTGAGTTAGTTTGTCGATTAAGTTTTTATTTGGTTACTTTTGCTTGATTGTATTTTAAAACAAATTTCCGCCTTGGGAATATATAAATCACTTTTCAAACAAACCGCTATTTATGGACTGGCCACGGTGCTTCCGAGGGTGTTTAGTTTTTTACTTACCCCCCTCTATACCGATGCCCGTATCATGGATATTAATGCCTATGGTGAGGTATCCGTAATTTTTTCGTGGATGGTCATGTTTAATGTGGTATTAGCCTACGGAATGGAAACCGCTTTCTTCAGGTTTTATAATTCTGAGGATAAAAATTCGGTGTTGGGTACGTCTACTATATCTTTATTTTGGAGTTCCATTTTGTTTTTGGTGGGATCAATTTTGTTCCGAGAAACGATTGCCTCCTTGACGGGAATTGATGTTGAATATATTACGTATACCATTTGGATTTTAGTTTTGGATGCTTTGGTCATCATACCGTTTTCAAAACTTAGAGCGACCCAAAGACCGGGTTTTTATGCGATTTTGAAAGTGGGAAATGTAGCCTTAAATCTAGTTCTAAATATTTTCTTTTTAATATATTTACCTCAATGGGCCAAGGCTCAACCAGGAGGATTCTGGGACGGGTTATACCTTTCCAGTTTCCAAATAGGCTATATTTTCATAGCCAATCTCATTGCTAGCCTACTAACCTTATTAGTGCTTTTGCCTCATTATTTTAAATTACATTGGCAATTTGACCGTTCTCTTTGGAAACAAATGATGCGGTATGCTGTGCCTATACTAATTGCTGGTATTGCATTTGCTATCAACGAAACCTTTGACCGCATTTTACTAGATTATTTACTACCTGCCAACATTGCTAAAGCCGAGATTGGAGCGTATTCAGCTTGTTATAAACTCGCTTTATTTATGACTCTTTTTGCAACAGCCTTCCGCCTTGGAATAGAACCTTTTTTCTTTAGTCATGCTCAACACGAAAATGCAAAAGAAACGTATGCCATGATAACCAAGTACTTTGTCATTTTTGGTTCTGTTATTTTGTTGGGAGTGGTGGTCTATGCAGATGTATTGAAAATTATTATCATTCGAGACACAAGCTATTGGAGAGCGATGGAAGTAGTGCCCTTAATTATTTTGGCAAACTTCTTTTTAGGGATTTATCACAATCTTTCTGTTTGGTATAAACTCACCGATAGAACCCGAATGGGAGCTTATATTTCCATAGTGGGAGCCGCAGTAACGTTAGGTTTAAATTTTATTTTGATACCCATCTTTTCTTATATTGGATCTGCAATAGCCACAATAGCCGCTTACGGAACCATGATGTTGTTGTCCTTTTGGCTAGGTTCCAAATACTATCCTATTCCTTATGATATGAAAAAAATAGGCGGTTATCTCGGATTATCTGTAGTACTCACCACCCTATCTTTTTATTTTTTCAGAGAAAATTACTGGATTGGCACCTTGTTTTTTCTAAGTTTTCTTTACTTTGTTTACCGAAATGAAAAACAGGTGATTCTAACCGTTTTGAAAAAATCGAATCGAAATGCAAATTAAAATTATAAACCGTTCTTCTCATCCATTACCGCATTATGAGACACCTTCTTCTGCGGGTATGGATATAAGAGCAAATCTTGAGGCTCCAATTGTTTTAAAGCCGTTAGAAAGAGCTATCGTTACAACCGGATTGTTCATCGAAATACCTGTTGGTTTTGAAGCTCAAGTGCGTCCAAGAAGTGGACTTGCTGCCAAAAAAGGAATAACCGTACTCAATGCTCCGGGAACTATCGATGCTGATTATCGTGGAGAAATTGGAGTGATTTTAGTCAATCTATCTGCGGAAGAATTTGTGGTGGAAAATGGAGAACGAATAGCCCAATTGGTCGTTGCCAAACACGAAAGAGCTGAATGGACTGAAGCAAACGAACTCTCTGAAACCTCTAGGGGTGAAGGTGGATTTGGAAGTACCGGAGTAAAGTAAAATTAAAGTTACAATTTATATAAAGCGAAATTATTGAAGAAGTTTCGCATTCAAATAATGAATATGAAAATAATCGTACCCATGGCCGGAAGAGGCTCAAGACTTAGACCTCATACATTAACGGTTCCAAAACCTTTAATTCCCATTGCCGGAAAACCGATTGTACACCGCTTGGTAGAAGATATCGCAGGGGTTTTAAATCAACCTGTAGACGAAGTTGCTTTCATCATTCATGAAAGTTTTGGTAAGCAAGTTGAAAAAGAGTTAATTGAAATTGCTCAAAAACTGGGAGCTAAAGGAACTATTTATTATCAAAATGAAGCTCTAGGTACGGGTCATGCGATTATGTGTGCGAAAGATTCATTAAGCGGCCCTGCCGTTATTGCTTATGCCGACACGCTCATCCGTGCCGATTTCGATTTGGACACTTCAGCAGATAGTGTTATCTGGGTAAAACAAGTGGACAAACCAGAAGCTTTTGGGGTGGTGAATTTAAATGCAAATGGAGAGATTATTGAACTCGTAGAAAAACCCAAAGATTTTGTGTCTGATTTGGCTGTGATTGGAATTTACTATTTTAAAGACGTTGCTGTTCTAAAAAATGAATTACAATCGGTTTTGGATAACAACATCATCCATGGAGGGGAATATCAAATCAATGATGGCATCAAACAAATGATGGCAAAAGGGATGAAGTTTGTTCCGGGCCAAGTGGATGAATGGATGGACTGTGGCAACAAAGAAGTGACCGTTGAAACAAATTGCCGTATGTTGCAGTTTCTTCACCAAGATGGTGTTCCTCTTGTTTCAGACTCTGTTGTTTTAGAAAACAGCACCCTCATTCCTCCCTGTTATATAGGAGAAAACGTAGTCTTGAAAAATGTAACAATTGGCCCTAATGTATCTTTAGGCGATGGATGTAAAGTTGAAAATGCAACCCTCTCCAATACTTTGGTCCAACATTTGAGCGTTATAAGAAACGCAAAGCTTGAAAATTCTATGTTGGGGAGTCATGTTGAATATGATGGTAATTTCACTAGCGTAAGTCTGGGAGACTATTCTTCCTTAACATAAAACCTACTTATGAGTATTTTTAAATTATCAGTTATTCTATTATTGTTTTCGGGTTTTCCTGTTTTTGCACAAGAGGAACCTGATGACATTGCTTTGAACACTGATGAATTTCAAATCTACTTTTATGAATCTTTAAAACAAAAGGGCATTGAAAATTATGATAAGGCCATTCAAGCATTGTATAAATGTGATCAACTTGATCCCAATAACCCAGTGGTGTTTTTCGAATTAGGGAAAAATTATTTATTACAAAAAGATTATCTAAATGCCTACGATAATTTTAAAAGAGCCACTGAATTAGACGCCACAAACCGATGGTATTGGGCAGGAATGTATGATGCGGCCTATAACCAAAGAAACTTCGACGAGTCTATTTCTTTACTAAAAAAATTAATCATTTTTCGAAATGATTATAAGGAAGAATTAGTGAAGCTATATATATATTCTCAACAATATGATTTGGCTTTACAATTGATTGATGAATTAACCGACACCGTTGGTAAAAGTGAGCAACGAGAGCAATTCAGGGCACAGATTTTAGCCACCAACCGTTATCAAGGTCAAGAAGAGAAAAAATACTTAGACGGTATCAAAGACAATCCTAAAGAGGAATCGAATTATATTGCTTTAATTTATATTTACCACGATAAAAACGAAGACCAAAAGGCATTTGATATTGCTAAACAATTAGAAAAATCTGTACCTGATTCTGATTGGGCTCAGCTAAGTTTATTTAAGTTTTACAATGAGGCAGATGATGATAAACAAATGGCTGTTGCTTTGGAAAAAATCTTAAAAAGCCATAGAATTGATCGAAAAATAAAGCATAGGGTTTTTAATGAGTTATTAATCTATGTAAAAAACAAACCCCAACTATCTTCATTAATTGAAAATGCCATTCCTTATTTTAAAGACGATAACCAAGTAAAAGTGACAAAAGAGGTCGGAAAGTTTTACCTTAATCAAAACAATTGGAAACAGGCTGAAAAGTATTTTGAAATGCATTTCAAAACAGATGCTGACGATGTGGGTAATTTGCTATTGTGGTGTCAGTCATTGACAGAATTGAAAGACTATTCAAAGCTTCAAATAAAAGCTTCCTCTTTTGTAGATTTGTTTCCATTGCAACCAGAGTTTTATTATTATCAAGGATTAGCTTTACATCAAGAGAAAAATTTTAAAAAAGCGGCCGAAGTTTTAGAAGCGGGTTTAGATTTTGTCATTGAAAACAATGCATTAGAAGCACAGTTTTATATACAATTGGGTGAAGCTTATCACAGTTTGGGGGATATGAAGAAAAAAGAAGTGAATTTTCAAAAAGCCCAAAAACTTATGAATCCATGAGAAAACTATCGTATTTCCTTCTATTTATCATTTTCTTAGCCGCTTGTAAATCCCAGAAGGGAATCACAGAGGGTAGGGCTAAAGATGTGGTAGCAACTCAAAAAATCATAGAAAACCATTACGACAATAAAAAAGATTTTAAGACACTCTATATTAGAGCTTCCACAAAGTACAAAGACCCAGGTCAGTCTATTAGTTTCACCTCTGACATTAGAATTGAAAAAGATCAACGCATACTTGTGAGTGTTCGGTTTTTAGGAATGACCATGGCCAAAGGATTAATTACTCCTGGAGCGGTTCAATACTATCAAAAATCCGGGAATAAATACTTTGAAGGTGATTATACCACGTTGAGCCAGTGGTTGGGCACTGAACTCGATTTTCAAAAAGTTCAAAATCTTCTCATTGGAAAAGCTTTTGACGATTTAAGGAAAAGTAGTTTCAAAAACAGTATTGAAGATAAGTTTTATAAACTTGAACAAACAGATCCTAGTGGTACTGTGAAATCATTTTATTTTGAAGCCAATAATTTTTTGATTAAAAGACAACAAGTGGAACAATCAAGTCAAAATCGAAGATTATTAGTGAATTATCCTTCGCATCAATCCTATGCTGAAGCCATTTTGCCCATGAAAATCATAATTGATGCTTTTCAAAGCAATGAAAAAACGACCATTACTTTAGATTATTCTCAGGTGACTTTCAATGAAGATCTTTCTTTCCCTTATAAAGTTCCTGATGGTTACGAGAGAATTTTTATTGATAACACGTTTTAGTTGTATGATATGAGACTACTATTTTGTTTACTAATTCTTACTACCTTTACTTCAAACCTTTATGCTCAAAATGAGGAACAGAGGAAGTTGGAGGCCAGAAAAGAACAACTATTAAAGGAAATTAGTTTAAACGAAAAACTATTAAGCGAACAAAAACGCAAGGAGAAATCTGTGGTAAATATCATTGTACAACAGAACGCTAAAATTAATCTTAGGGAGAAGCTCATTCAAACAAACGAAAGACAAGCTAAATTGCTTTCTGATGATATCTACAAAAACCAACTGCAAATCAACAAACTTAAGAGGGAATTGGAGGTGTTGAAGGAAGATTATGCCAAGATGATTGTCAAATCCTATAAAAGTCGCTCTGAACAAAGCAGAATGATGTTTATACTTTCTTCTAATAGTTTTTTACAAGCCTATAAAAGAACGCAGTACATGAAGCAGTATGCAGGATATCGTAAGAATCAGGGCGAAGAAATCATGGAGAAAAACATTGAACTGGAAGAAAAAAACAAATCACTTGCCGTTCAAAAACAAGAAAAAGAAAAGCTCATTGCAGAACAAGAAAAGGAAAAAATTTCTTTAGAACAAGAAAAGAAAGAACAAGAAAAATTGGTTAACTCCATCAAGAAAGATCAAAAGAAAATCAATGCTGAAATTAAGAAAAAGCAAGAGGAAACACGTGAAATTGATCGAAAAATTCAACGTTTAATTCGTGAAGCTATTGCAGCTGCCAATAAAAAAACTGAAAAGGCAACAGGTTCAAAAACACCCACAACGGCAACTTCTGCAAACAAAATTGTTTTAACCCCAGAGGGTAAAATTGTATCAGATAATTTTAAAGCTAATAAAGGCAAATTACCGTGGCCTGTTGAGAAAGGTTTTGTTTCCATGGCATTTGGAAACCAACCACACCCGATTCAAAGATCTATTATAATCAATAGTAATGGGGTTGAGATATCCACAGAACCCGGAGCCATTGCTAGAGCTGTTTTTGATGGTGAGGTTATGTCTGTTAACGTTTTATCACCTATCAATACGGCCGTTATGGTGCAACATGGTGATTTTATTACGGTGTATCAAAATTTGGGTAAAGTCAGTGTTTCTAAAGGACAAAAGGTAAGTATGAAGCAAGTTATTGGAACAGTAAATACCAATCAAAGTACGGGAAGAACAGCTATAAAATTTAATGTACTTCAGAATGACACCTATCACAACCCACAAGCTTGGTTGATGAATATGTAGTGTTAAGTTTTACGAAGTAAACAGAGCTTTAAGTTCTGTGGCTTCATTGGGTTTCATTTTTCCGGCCAAGACTAAGCTCAATTGTTTTCTTCTTAAAGCTGCAGCAAATCGTTCTTTTTCAAGTTCAGTTTGAGGTTCAATAGGAGGAACAGGGATAGGTCGTCCGGTTTCATCAACCGCTACAAACGTATAAATAGCTTCATTCGCTTTACTCTTTAATCCAGATTCTCGGTCTTCAATCCAAACATCCATAAAGATTTCCATTGAAGTTGTAAAAGTGCGAGAAACTTTAGCTTCTATGGTCACAACACTTCCCAACGGAATCGCTCTATTGAAAGCCACGTGATTTACCGAAGCGGTCACACATACCCTCCTTGAATGTCTTCTGGCAGTAATACTAGCGGCTCTGTCCATACGAGCCAACAATTCTCCACCGAAAAGATTATTAAGTGGATTGGTTTCTCCAGGTAAAACGATATCAGTAAGGACGGTAATCGAATCAGAAGGGTATTTTGCTTGCATGGTACTATTTTCTGCAAAGGTAGAGAATCACAGTTTAAAACAACACTAAGTTTAAAGCAAGAAATCTGTTTTATTTCAATTCTTGAACCAAAATCCAAGCATCAGGATTATGTTCTGATTGGATGCGTTGTTGTGCATTCCGAGCTTCTTCAATGTTGAGGTAGCTGCCATAAATGACAGGATGAAGTCCGTATTTGTTTGGAGTAATTTTTTGGGCATTATATCCCAGCGACAAAAGATTATCAAGTGCTTTTACGGCGTTGTTTTCTTCTTTGAATGCACCAGCCACAATGTGATAGTTTCCACTTACTTTTTGTTCAACGGAAAGGGTAACGGTTGGTACTGGGGTATTTATAAAAAAAGTAGCTTCTTGAATTTTCTTTGACAATTGTTGTTGAACATTTTGTTCTACTATAAGTTGGTTTTCTTCTACCTTTTTTTCATACCACTGATTTCCAAAATACCCAGAGAGGCCAATTCCTAGTATGGCAATGGCAGCATATTTTAACCATGAATAATTGGAGTCCGATTCATTTTCTGTGGTGGCAACTACTTTAGGTGTAAAAACTTCAGCTTGTTCCAGAAGCACCTCTCGCATTAAAGATTTGGTATGAATGGAGGTCAAACCAAAAGCTTCTTTTAAATAATTTAGGCTATCAGCAGATTCAAAAACAAGGTTGTGCTCTGCATTCAGGTATAGTTTTCCAATATTCTTTAACTGAAGGTTCTCTCCTTTTTGAAGATTAAATTTCCACTGGGTTACTTCATGTTCGATATTATCCATAGCCACATCAAAAGTGGTATTGGTTAAACCTGCAACATGATTCGCAAGCATTCCATCATTGTGTTTTAAATGGAAATTAAAAGAAACTGATTTTTGAGGAGGTGTGAAACTCAAGCCATCTTCAGAAAGCTTAGCCGGTTTGGATTCCGTTATAAACGAACCAAATCCCGGTACCGTTACACACTGATACCGATAAAGCAATTGAGAGATGAAAGTTTCTAAACGCATAGTGGCAAAGTAAATCGATTCGAACCCAGATGCAAAATTTTATCAACATTTTTTATCAACAAAACCACTTTTTTTTCTAAACTTCTACAAACTAACTTTTTACTTTCAGCATTTTTATAAATGCTCAAAAATTCTTTACTTTGAATTATTATTTATACGCCATGACATCTCAAGAATTATTTTATGCCTTAGCATTACTGCAAGTGGAGGGAGTGGGCGATATTATCGCCAAAAAACTCATCCAGCATTTTGGGTCAGCTGAAAACGTTTTTCAAGCCAAGCCTAAAGATTTTCGCTCCCTTGACGGAGTGGGAGATCAACTCATCAAAAATCTTAAAGACACAAGTGTTTTTCAAACTGCCGAAGAAGAGGTCGCATTTATTGAAAACAAGTCTATTGGCTATTGTTCTTATTTAGATGTAACTTATCCTGAACGATTAAAACATTGTATTGACGGCCCTTTGGTGTTGTTTTATAGTGGACAAGTTCATGTACCGACCCAAAAAATCATCAGCATCGTGGGTACTCGAAAAATGACTGCGTATGGTGCCGAAATGTGTCGCAGAATTATTGAAGAAATCGCACCTTTAAGACCAACGATTGTGAGTGGTTATGCCTATGGAGTGGATATCTGTGCCCATCAATTGGCGATGGAATTCAACTTACCCACTATTGGGATTTTAGCCCATGGATTAAACCAGATTTATCCAAAGACCCACCATCGGTTTATGCACAAAATGGAAGAAAATGGAGGCTTTATGACCGAATTTTGGAGCAGTTCTAAACCCGACAGGGAGAATTTTGTTCGTAGGAACCGTATAGTCGCAGGAATGTCTGAAGCTACTGTTGTGATTGAAAGTGCTGAAAAAGGAGGGTCTTTGATTACGGCTAGTTTGGCCAATGATTACAGCAGAGATGTGTTTGCAGTTCCTGGTAGAAGCACCGACAAATATAGTATGGGGTGTAATCAATTGATAAAAACACAAAGAGCTCATCTATTAACATCAGGTGCGGATCTTGTTTATATGCTGAATTGGGATATTCAAGCATCCGAAAAAAAACCAGTCCAAAAACAACTTTTTATAACCTTGGAGCCAGAAGAACAAAAGATTTATGATTATTTACTACCCAAAGGGAAAGAACTCATGGATATCATTGCACTTGAATGTGATTTCCCCATTTTTAAAATATCTTCTTTACTTTTAAACATGGAGTTAAAAGGAGTCATCAGGCCTTTACCTGGAAAGTATTTTGAAGCTATTTAAAGTGTTTTTTCCCAAACCACCTGATACTTGGCGTATTCACCATTATCATAAGACTCTATGATAAAAAGTCTTGGAAACAACTCGTTGATATCTTTTTTATATTCTGAATCAGCTTCTTTTTGAAAAATTTCATCCAAAGTAATTTGTTGTAGTTTTGAAAGAGTTGTGGCGTCAATCAATTCGAAATGATTTTTTTGAAACTCAAAAGTGAAAATGTTTTTGCACAATACAAAACGAGTTATATTTACCTTTCGGTGTCTTTTTTGAAAGTAATTTAATGAAATTTTCTTTCCGGTTTCCTTATTGATTGTAAATTGGCAACTAGTTTTAGCATCTTGCTTGAACAATATATAAAAATCTTGAGTTTCCTGAGCTTTTGATGTAAAAGTCAAAAAAACAATCATAAGTATACCAACTATATTTTTCATATTCAGGGTGTTTTATTGTTCTAAATTTAAAAACCCGAGTTTTTTTCTGACCCGATTCAATACTTCATTAGCAACGTTTTGAGCTTTTTGTGCTCCTTCTTTCAAAGCTTGGTCTAGTAGGTCTCTGTTGTCCATTAAATGATTGTATTTACTTCGTTCCATTTCAAAACGATGCAAAATCAATTCAAAAAGAGCTTGTTTAGCGTGACCATATCCATAATTTCCGTTTCGATAGTTATGTTCCATCTCAATGATTTGCTCTTGATTACCTAGTAATTTATAAAGAGCAAAAACCTTGCACGTTTTTGGGTCCTTTGGTGCTTCAAGTGGAGCACTATCTGTTTCAATAGTCATGACTTGTTTTCTCAAGGCTTTATCATTCAAAAAGATGTTGATAATGTTGCCTCTAGATTTGCTCATTTTATGTCCATCTGTTCCTGGAATATACATGGTATCTTCTTGAACAATGGCTTCGGGTAACACAAAAGTTTCTCCCATTTGATGGTTAAATCGCGAAGCTACATCTCGAGTGATTTCCAAATGTTGTAATTGATCTTTTCCAACGGGCACATGGGTGGCGTCATAAAGAAGTATATCAGCAGCCATAAGCATCGGATAGGAAAACAATCCAGCATTAACATCGTCTAAACGGTCGGCTTTATCTTTGAAGGAATGGGCTAAAGTGAGTCTTTGAAAGGGAAAAAAGCAACTTAAATACCATGATAATTCTGCGGTTTGAGGCACATCAGATTGTCGGTAGAAAATCACTCTTTCAGTATCAAGTCCACAGGCTAACCAAGTGGCTGCCACACTATAGGTGTTTTCCCTTAAACTTTCACCTTCTTTAATTTGAGTAACAGAATGCAAATCTGCAATAAATAAAAAAGAAGGACTCGATTGTTCATTTGCCATGGCTATCGCAGGCATAATGGCTCCCAATAAATTCCCGAGGTGAGGTGTTCCAGTGGCTTGTATTCCGGTCAATATTCTTGTCATGTCTTTTGATGTCTGATTTTTGAATCAACAAAGAACAAAGGTAAACGAATTATCAAAAATTACGAATGAATCCCTACATTTGACCATATGAAGATTTTTAAAATTATTTTTTGGATACTCTGGAGAGTTTGGTTTTATATATTAATTGGGGTGCTAATCCTCCTCATGTTTCCTTTTTTATTCATTTCCATTTTAAAAGAATCTTGGTATCCTTTCTTTTTTAAGTTAGCACGTATTTGGGCCAAGGCTATTTTGTTTGGGATGGGATTTGGTGTGAGGTTTACATCAGAGTCACAATTACAAATCAAAGGAAGTTATATGTTCGTGGCCAATCACACTTCGATGATGGATATTATGTTGATGTTATCGGTGGTTAAAAACCCATTTGTTTTTGTGGGTAAAAAAGAATTGGCCAAGATTCCTCTATTTGGATTTTTTTATAAAAGAACCTGTATTTTGGTAGATCGTAATAATTCTAAAAGCAGACATTTAGTGTATGCAAGTGCACAAAAAAGACTTCAACAAGGATTGAGCATTTGTATTTTTCCTGAAGGACTGGTGCCTGAAGAAGAATCAATACTTTTAGCAGGTTTTAAAGATGGAGCATTTAGATTGGCCATTGAACATCAAATTCCAATTGTGCCTTTGACCTTTGCTGATAACAAAAAGAGATTCTCCTACACTTTTTTCAGTGGAAGCCCTGGCATAATGAGAGCAAAATTACATTCACCAATATCAACTAGAGACTTGACGTTGCAGGATAAAAAGGACATAAAAGACAAGGTTTGGCATTTGATACATCATCAACTTTTGGAGTATCAAAAATGAGAAAAGGGTACTGAGACGAAGTACCCTTTTCCTTGTTATTGCTGATATTGGGAGAAAAAGCAATAACGAACCTAACTAAAACTAAAACAGATAAACTAAACCAACTAAAGCTTATTTTAAAACTGGTAACTGATTCCAGAATAGACGCCAATAAAATAAGGCCTAAAATTTCCGGAACTGTTGCTGAAAGTGTTTAACTGATATTTAAACATAGGCTCCACCGAAGCCCTAAATGACTTTAAAAATTGATAGTCAAAACCTAGTCCAATGTTGGTGCTGAAATGAACAGGATTAACGTTGTTGGCAATTCCCACTTGAGTCCG
Organism: Flavobacterium sp.; assembly: GCA_046293575.1. Classification (GTDB taxonomy): domain Bacteria; phylum Bacteroidota; class Bacteroidia; order Flavobacteriales; family Flavobacteriaceae; genus Flavobacterium. The sequence continues at coordinate 12,090 of JBKBOP010000016.1, forward strand.
GAGGTTATTCGAAACGATGTTAACCGAATTATTAAGGAGGAAAAAAGTACTAATCCCACCAATTGCTTTTACGCCAAATTTTTTATTAATTAAAAAATATTGTAACTCCATTGGTAATTCAAGAAAACTAAAATTTTGTTCAAGATTTCCGGTATTAGAACTCACATTATTTACATCTTGAGGTTGGTTATAATTATGAGCATTGTCAAAAAACATGGGACTTCTTTCTTTATCATAATCAATTGTTGAATAACTTCCCGAATTAATGTCTGCAAAAAAAACAACATCATTCGTCGTGTAAGATAGATTTAATCTATGCAATCCGGATCTTAAAGATATTTTTCTAGACAAATTATAGGTCACACCAACACCGACACTGTTTGTAACTGCAAAAGATTTTTCACTGTCAATAAAACGCTCGTCTATGGGTGAACCTTCACCTAAAGAGCTGAAATAAACAGGGGCAATTGTTGGTGTCAATTGCCATCTGTTTATTTCTTTCTCTTCAAAGGAAAAACTTGTTGTTTCCTCCTCCTCTTCAATTAGCAATTTGTCCCCATCATTTAATTGTTCATCAACAATATTAGCGTAGTCTTCAGAGATTGATGTAAAGTTTTGGTTGATGTGTTCTGAAAAAATATTTTTATTGAAATTAATACCCGTCAGTTCTACAATTCTAACAGCCATTCCTTCATTTGAGTTATGTTGAAGGTTACTATTAACAAGTGTTAGAATATTCATACTAGGTTTAAGGGAATAATTTTTTTTATCTAAAGTGGTTTCTTTGTAATCTGTTTCACTTTCGTTAATTGTGAGAATTATGGACGATATCGGAGATGTTTTTATATGTTTTATAATCTCTTGATTTTGCTTGTTGCTGGGTTTTTTTAAAAGTTTTAATGTGTTATTGTATTCATCAACAGTGATGCTGTTATAACCACTAGGTTTGTCATTGGACTCTTTTCCTAAAGAATGCTCATTTTTGATATTTATATTTTCAAAGTTGATGTTTGTGTCTTCGTCAGAAGTTGAAAGAGTAGTACGGTACTTAAGTAAAAAAAGGCTAGAAACTATTAGGATTAGAGAAGCAACATATAAAATTATTTTTTTTGAAGTGATAGACTTTTTGGCAATCACTCCTTTTTCAGAATTTAATTTATTTTCTATTTGAGCCCAACTATTAAGAGGAGGCTCAACATAAAAATCTTTAAATTTTTCTTGAAATACTCTATCTATATGCTTTCGATTCATTGATTCTAATTTAATTCACCTTTTTTTTTAAAGTGTCTTGTTGATTTTCGATTTTAACCTTTAAAATTTTTCTTGCTCTAGCTAAATTAGATTTAGAAGTGCCTTCACTGATTCCCATTAAGTTAGAAATTTCAGAGTGTGAAAACCCATCTAAAACATATAGATTAAAGACATGTCTATACCTAGTTGGTAACTCTTGGATGATTTTCAATAAAAAATCAATGGAAATATCTTCATTTAATTCAACTTCTTCAACCTCATAACTTTGAGCTTCATTGAGTGTTTCCAAGGGAATCATTTTCTTGTATTCTTGAAGACATTGATTGATCATCACTCTTTTTGCCCAACCTTTAAAAGAGCCCTTGAATTCAAACTGATATATTTTTTTGAAAATCAATAAAAAACCATCTTGTAAATTATCTTTTGCTAATTCTTGATTTTTAGAATATTTTAAACAAACAGCATACAATTCTGGAGCAATAAGTTTATATAATTGCTCTTGCTGAGTTACCTCTCCATGCTGACATCCCTTTATAATTTGTTCTAAAGTCACAAACAGTTAAATAATCATTAATCTTCAACGGGAATTAAAACTTCTTCAAATATGTTTTCACCATCTTGATTTTTTCCCTTATAAAATCTGAAAATATAAGATGATCCAGGATGCTGTAATGCTTTAAATTGAAATGAAGCTTCTGATAATGGAGTGTTTTCGTCAAGTTCGACACAGGGTCTCTGCTGGTCTACAATTGCTTGGATTGCAATAGTTCTAGTACTAAAATAAGTATCATAAAAAAAACCATCAAAACCATGACAATCAGTAGGTCTTCGATATTCAACTAAGATATCATAAATTTCACCTGCAACGAAACTATCTGGAACCATGAAATTCTCAACGGGCAATAGTTCATGATAAAATTTTGGATCATCAAGTGAACACCCAAAAAAGGTGAATAACATTAAAAATAAAAAAATATTCTTGTTCATAATTTTAATTCATTTTAATAATGATGGTTTTAATCCTGAAAGGTTGCGTCAAACTGATAAAAAAAACCCGAAAATTTCGGGTTTTTAATTTATGAATTTTGACTTTTGATGTGGTCTTTAATTTTAGCCTCTAATTCATCGGCTAATTCTGGATTATCTTTAATTAAAGATTTGACGGCATCTCTGCCTTGACCTAGTTTTGTTTCGCCATAACTAAACCATGACCCTGATTTTTTGATGATTTCAAACTCAACAGCCAAGTCTAAAACTTCACCAGACTTTGAAACACCTTCTCCATACATAATATCAAACTCAGCAGTTCTAAACGGTGGTGCTACTTTGTTTTTAACAACTTTTACTTTCGTTCTATTGCCTACTACATTTTCCCCATCCTTAATTTGAGAAGCTCTTCGAATATCTAATCTTACAGAGGCATAAAACTTCAAAGCATTACCACCGGTAGTTGTTTCAGGATTTCCAAACATCACCCCAATTTTCTCTCTAAGCTGGTTGATGAAAAATACTGTACAATGGGTTTTGCTAATCGTCGCCGTTAATTTTCTCAGTGCCTGTGACATCAAACGAGCATGCAATCCCATTTTGGAGTCACCCATCTCGCCTTCAATTTCACTTTTAGGTGTTAGTGCTGCCACCGAGTCAATAACCACAATATCGATTGCACCAGATCGAATTAGATTTTCAGCAATTTCTAGGGCTTGCTCACCGTTGTCGGGTTGCGATATAATAAGATTGTCAATATCAACACCAAGTTTTTCGGCATAAAATCGGTCAAAGGCGTGCTCAGCATCAATAAAGGCCGCGATACCTCCCGCTTTTTGTGCTTCAGCTATGGCATGTAGTGTTAACGTGGTCTTACCTGATGACTCAGGTCCATAAATTTCTATCACTCTTCCTCTAGGATATCCATTGACGCCTAGGGCTAAATCCAACCCAAGTGAACCGGATGAAATAACTTCTACTTCTTCTACGGCCTTATCTCCCATTTTCATTACGGTACCTTTTCCGTAGGCCTTATCTAACTTGTCTAAAGTGAGTTGAAGGGCTTTTAATTTAGCGTCTTTTTCTGAGCTCATACTGTTAATTTTTGTGCGTTTACAGTGGTAAAAATACGCGTTTTTTAATCGTAAGTGAAATAATTTTTGAGTCTTGAAAGAAATTTTTAATCGTATTTTTGCAGAGCATTGAAAAGACTATGAAAAAACTCCTTTCTTACCCGATTTCTGTACTTTATTATCTAAGTTTTGGACTGTTGCTTTGCTTCTTTCACCCCATTCAATGGTTTTGCTTTAATATCTTGGGGTATCAACCACACAAAAAAAGTGTAGATTATTTAAATTTTTTTTTGGTTCGAAGCACACATTTGTTAGGAACAACGTATTCCATAAAAAATCGAGATAAAATTCCAGATGGTCGTCCACTTATTGTAGTTGCAAACCATCAGAGTTTATATGATATTCCTCCACTTATATGGTTTTTAAGACGTTGGCATTTAAAGTTTATTAGTAAAAAAGAATTAGGAAAAGGCATTCCAAGTGTGTCCTATAATTTAAGACATGGTGGTTCTGTACTCATAGACCGAAAAGACCCTAAACAAGCACTGCCGAGTATAAAGAGCATGGCAGAATATATTGAAAAGTACAATCGATCCGTAGTTATTTTTCCAGAAGGTACTCGAAGTAAAACCGGAGCACCCAAAAAATTCTCTGAAAGTGGATTAAAAATTCTTTTTAAACATGCTCCTTCGGCGGTTGTAGTTCCCATTACCATCAACAATTCCTGGAAAATGGTTCGCTATGGGATGTTTCCCATGGGATTAGGCACTCGTATTACTTTTACGATTCAAGACCCATTAAACGTTTCAGATTATACCACCGATGAACTATTGCTCAAGACCGAACAGGCCGTCATTAAAGACATCGTAATATGAGTGCTATTATTGATACAACAATACATTTTGTAAAACAACAACTAAAGGATGCAGAAGGAGGTCACGATTGGTTTCACATAGAAAGAGTTTATCGAAATGCCTTAACGATTGCCAAAGATGAAGAGTGTGATTTGATGGTGGTCAAACTTGCTGCGTTACTTCATGATATTGCAGATTCTAAATTTTACCCAGATGCTTCTGGAGGAAATGAAGAGATTGGTCCAGAACGAGCAAAAGTGTTTCTTGAAAGTGAAGGTGTTTCGTCAGAGATCATCGAACATGTGTTGCAAATTATCAGGAATATTTCTTTTAAAGGTGGAAATACGGAAATAATTTTTAGCTCAATTGAACTTGATATTGTTCAAGATGCCGATCGATTAGATGCTATGGGAGCTATCGGTATTGCAAGAACATTTAATTATGGAGGCTTCAAAAATCGTTCTTTATACGACCCATCAATTTCCCCAAAACTTAACATGACCAAAGAGGAGTACAAAAAGAACAACGCTCCAACCTTGAATCATTTTTATGAAAAATTACTTCTTTTGAAAAATAAAATGAACACCGAAACCGGGAAAAAAATGGCTCAACAACGTCACCGATTTATGGAGCAGTTCTTAGGTCAGTTTTATGCGGAATGGGAGGGAGAGCTTTAAAGCAAAAACTCCCAGAAATTTTCAGAATGAATAACTTGTGTAGATACTGGGTTATATTTTTCGGTAAATGATTTTGTAAAATGCACTTTTGCTTTTGGACTGTATTTTATTTCAAAAGCTTTAATTTGTTGATTTCTTACTTCCAAATAATCTATTTCTGCTTGCTGCGTATTTCTCCAAAAAAAAGTGTCTTTGTATTGGGTTTCATAACTTAACTTCTTCTTTCGTTCACTGATTACGAAGTTTTCCCATAAAGCCCCAATGTCATTTCTCAATTCAAAAGGAGTCATGTTTTTGATTATTCGATTTCTTACTCCCAAATCCCAAAAATAAATTTTTCTGCTTTTTTTTATTTCATTATCAATATTGCTGCTGAAGGAGTGAAGACTGAACACAATAAAGTTTTTTTCTAAAATATCTATATATTTTTCAACGGTCAATCTATTAATTCCAAGGTCATTCCCAAGTGAGCTATAACTAACTTCACTTCCAATTCTAAAAGCTAGTAGTTGCACCAATCGTTGCAGAGTGGATGATTTTTTAATGCCTTCTAAATTCAAAATGTCTTTATATAAAAATCCTTCCACAAGGTCATTAAGAATCTTTTCCTCTTTACCGGGGTTGTTGATTACTTCCGGATAGTAGCCAAAAACCAATCTATGCGGAAGTCTTCTTTTTTCTTCAATCACATTCGTATGTTCAGTCATTTCTTTAAAGCTGATGGGAAACAACATTAATTCTTCTTTCCTGCCCACCATACTTTCTTTGGTTTTGTCTGCCAATTCAAAGGCACTGCTTCCGGAGGCCACAATTTGAACTTCTGGAAAGTTATCGACCATTCGCTTGATAAGCAAACCAACGTTATGAATCATCTGTGCTTCATCTAGTACTAAGACCTTCTTATCTCCAAGGAGTACTTTCAACCGATCTGAGGTGATGTTTTCAAGGATAAGATTTGTGTCCGGTTCATCACCGTTGAGCCACATAAAATCCAATTTGGAAACGGTTTTCCTAATGAGCGAAGTTTTGCCCACTTGTCTTGCTCCAAAGATTAAAATGGCTTTTCCTTTAAAAAAATAGGATTCGAACTCTTTTTGAATGGTTCTGTTAATCATATTGTCGTACCTTTTTGAAAGACAAAAATACAACAAAATGATATTTGAATGTCAAAAAAACATAATAAAATGATATTTGAATATCAAAAAAACATAATAAAATGATGTTTTAGATGGGTTTCTAGCTTATATTAGCGTTTTATTTCCCGGGAAAAATAGGTTTTCGTTTTTCTAAAAAAGCAGTAGTTCCCTCTTTAAAATCATAGGTACTAAAACATTCCCCAAAGTTTTTGATTTCAGTTTGATAGCCGTTAACACCATCTTTGTAATTGGCATTGATAGCCTCAATGGCTTTGGCAACCGCCACCACTGAGTTTTTGGCGATTTTGGCAGCCAATTGCTTTGCAAACTCTAAAAGTTCAGTTTGTAGAACCACATGGTTGACCAAGCCGAATTGAAGTGCAGATGCTGCATCAAGCATTTGAGCTGTCATGATCATTTCCATAGCACGACCTTTTCCCACCAATTGAGGGAGACGTTGTGTGCCTCCGTATCCAGGAATCACCCCAAGGGTTACCTCTGGCAATCCCATTTTGGCGTTCTCTGAAGCTATGCGTATATGACACGCCATGGCAAGTTCTAATCCCCCACCTAAAGCAAAACCATTTACAGCAGCAATAACAGGAGTTTGTAGATTTTCAATATAGTCAAAAAGTTTTTTTTGTCCTTCGGCAGAAAGTGCAGCTCCTTCGTCAACGGAAAAATGAGCAAATTCAGAAATATCTGCTCCGGCCACAAAAGCCTTCGTGCCACTTCCAGTGAGTATAATCGCTTTACTAATGGGATCTAAGTTTTCTGCGGTGAAGGCATGGTGAAGTTCTTCAATAGTAGCCCTATTAAGGGCATTGAGTTTATCAGGACGGTTGATGGTAATAATAGTGATATCATCACATCTCTCGAGTAGAATATTTTGATAGTTCATGGCTATGTTTTTTTGATGGTTATTCCTTAATTGGTAGTAATACCTTGAAAGTGGTTCCTAATCCTGGACTACTATCAAAGGTAATAATTCCTTGGTAATTTTCAACGATGTTTTTAATAATCCCAAGTCCTAACCCCATTCCCGAAGTTTTTGTAGTGAATTTAGGTTCAAAGACTTTGTCTTGATGTTCCGGTAAAATTCCTTTTCCATTGTCTGAAATTTCAATGGAAACATAGTCAACAGATTTTTTTACAATTACTTTTATTTCAGGAATGACATCCTTATCTTCAACGGCTTGAATCGCGTTTTTTACCAAATTAGTGATAACTCTGATGAGTTGAGTGCGGTCCATCTTGGTAACGATTTGTTCTTCTTGTGGAAGGTATTCAATATAATTTTCATTAAAAATGTCTAAGGCCAAACGCACCACTTTTACAACATTAAGGGTTTCGTTTTGTTGTGCAGGCATGCTGGCGAAATTTGAGAATGCATTTGCTACAGAACTCATCGTGTCAATTTGTTGCAGTAGGGTCTTAGTATAATCATCTAGCTTTTGCTTAACATCTGGGTCGTTAGGATCAAACTTTCTCTGAAAACTTTGGACTGATAGTCGCATGGGGGTTAATGGGTTTTTAATCTCATGAGCCACTTGTTTCGCCATTTCTCTCCAGGCGTGTTCACGTTCACTTTGAGCCAATTTCACGGCACTTTCCTCTAGTTCATCCACCATACTATTATATGCGTCCACTAACAAACCAATTTCTTCACTGCCTGCATTTAATTCTATCTTTTCGTTTCTTTTGTTTAATCTCGTTTCAATAATTTTTTCAGAAATCGATTTTATAGAATGAGTAATGTAGCTCGAAAGGAAATAGGCTATAATCACAGACAGCAACAACATAAATGTATACACCTGACCCAAGCGAATAAGAAAGTTTTTAAGTTCACTATCAAGATAGCCGTCGTCTTCAATATAAGGAAGATTGAGTATGCCTAAAGGTTTGAATTTGTCATCTTTAATTTCACTGAAAGAAGTATAAAATTTATTATCACCTGTAGTCCTCAACTCAACATATCGCTTCTCCATACTGGATTGTACCAGTTTTAATATGTATTGTGGTATCGGCGGAGAAATACTATCAACGGCAAATGATGCTTTAGATGATTTCAATAGATTGCCCTCCAAATCATATAAATTGATTTCTAAATTATGGATGTCTGAAAGCTCATAAATTTTATCTTTAAAAATGAGTGGTAGGTTTTCAGAAGTGAGAGGATAGGTGGTTGTATTTAACACATAGTTGATGTGTTCTCTAATGGAGCCATCTTTTCTTTCAAGACTTTCTTCGTGATAGTATTTGGCTTCTTTTCGGTATTGAAAAATTGAAATAGAAGCTATTAAAATAGAGGCAATTAGGGTTAAAAAAATCATCGAAATGAAAATTCTTAACCTTAGTGAAACTTTTTTTATATCGAAGCCATTACTCATTTTTTTCTCTTAGCTTTTTGTAAAATTTATATCCTATCATGAGAAACAACGAAAACACAATTATTCCAATCACCCCATAAATCCAGTTAATGGCATTTTTTAAAATCACCAAAAAAACAACTGAAAATAAAATGATGGTTGCTCCTTCATTCCATAATCTGAAAAAATTGGAACTGTTTTTCACTTCATTCTTTTGCAGTTGAAGGAAGATGAGATGACATTTGTAATGGTACAAATATAAAAGCAACACAAAACCGAGCTTTACTATCATCCAATCCATTTGGAGCCACTCGGGCATTATCCACAACAACCAAAAAGCAAAAACACTAGCCAATACTGCCGAAGGCCAAGTGATGATATACCATAGCCGGTATTCCATAATTTGGTATTGTTTGATGAGAATACTCTGTTCGGGTTCGGGTTTTTGTTTGGCTTCAGCTTGGTATACAAACAATCGAACGATATAGAACAATCCTGCAAACCAAGTGGTTACAAAAATAAGGTGTAATGCTTTGATATAATTATACCATTCCATGTTCTTTTTCAATGAGTTTTGTGGTCATTTCTCTTTTCAAAAAGTAGGCCGTAATCAAAGTAGAAAGTAGGTCTGAAATGGGGAAGGCCACCCAAATTCCAAAGATACCGAAATATTTTGGCAACAGTAATACGAGAGGAATGAGGAAAAAACCTTGTTTTGTTAAGGTCAAAAGTAGTGCAGGTATTGCTTTACCTGCTGCTTGAAAATAGGCAGCACCAATGAGCTGTAATGCAATGATGGGGGTGGCAGCAAAAACCCAAATCATAGCTTCTGGGGTTTGCTCTATGATCGCAATATCTTTGGTAAAGACACTGACAATCTGCTTAGCAAAAACCACAATAAATACAAATATAATTGAAGCTAAAAGAGCCGCATATTTTATGGAAACGGCAATGACTTCTTTCACTCTATTGTGTTTTTCAGCACCAATATTGTACCCTGCAATGGGCAAAAACCCATGAGTGATTCCTAGGATGGGGAACAAAGCAAACATCAACATACGGCTGATGATTCCATATACGGTTACTGCCGCTTCTCCTCCATAAACAAAAAGGGTGTGGTTGAGAATAATGGCCAATAAACTAACAACACCTTGTCGCGAAAATGTGACCATTCCCAAAGAAGAGATTTCTTTTACAAGCTCAGATTTTAATAAATAATCTGAGAGCTGAGGTTTTAATTCACTTTTAAAAACAAAGAACCAAAGTATGTATGAAAAACACATAAAATAGGAAATGGTGGTAGCTAAAGCTGCTCCAAACATCCCCATGTTTAAAAATTTTATAAAAACGATGTCTAGTATAATATTCCCGAAAGCAGGAATAATCATAGCCATCATGGCAAACTTGGGTTTTCCTTCTGCTCGAATAACGTTGTTGCCCATCATACATAAAGCCAAAAAAGGAACCCCCAACAATACTGGATAGAAAAATTCACGAGCCGGAGTCATAATGGTTCCATTGGCACCAAAAAGCAATAGGATTTCCTCACCAAAGAAAAGACCAGCAATAACAAAAAACAATGCTAGTGCTAAAGTCATTGTGATTTGATTACCAAAGGTTTGACGGGCCTTTTCATGATCCTTGGCACCTAGAGCTCTTGAAATGATGGAACTTCCACCAATTCCAATAGCCATACCCAAAGAAGAAATTAAAAAGGTAATGGGGAGTACCACCGATACAGCAGCAATAGCCAACGAGCCAATCCATTGTCCCACAAAAATTGTGTCTACAATAATGTTGACCGACATAAATAATATGCCTATAGAAGCCGGAACAGCCTGTTTCCATAGCAATTGTTTAATGTTGTCTGTGCCTAATGCTCCTGAACTCTGAGCCATTTAAACCGTTGCTTGTGGTTCTGAAAAAGCCCACTGATCAATCCAACGGCTCATGGTTTTGCACCAATCGTCATCGTCATTCAAACATGGAATGGCTTTAAACTCTTCGCCTCCATTTTCTTTAAATTCATGATTGGCTTCCATGGCAATTTCTTCCAATGTTTCTAAACAATCAGACACGAAAGCAGGGGTGACAACAGCTAATTTCTTAATTCCTTTTCCAGGCATTTTGTTGATTTCAACATCGGTATATGGGGTGAGCCATTTATCTCCGGCTAATCGCGACTGAAAAGTTTGGCTGTATTTTCCTTCCGGAATTCCTAAAAATTCAACTACTTGTTTGGTGGTTTCATAACATTGATGACGGTAACAAAATTCATGTGCCGGAGAGGGGGTGTTGCAACAAGAACCATCCATTTTGCAGTGGCTTTTGGTTATGTCGGTTTTGCGAATGTGACGTTCGGGAATACCGTGATAGGAAAACAATAAGTGATCATATTCAAAATCTTCCAAATGCTTTTTGATGGAATTGGATAAATCTCTGATATAATCTTTCTGGTTGTAAAAAGCCGGAAGAATAGTGAAATTCATATTCGGGAATTTCTTTTTACGAATTTCTTCAGCCAACACTAAAATGGTCACGGTAGATGCCATTGCATGTTGCGGATATAATGGAAAAAGCATCACTTCGGTTACGCCCTGATCGTGTAATTCTTGTAAGCCAGATTCTATACTTGGTTTGCCGTACCGCATGGCTAAACTCACAGGAATACTGGTGTTGGCTTGCACTTTTTTGTGCATTCGTTTTGATAAAACAATGAGTGGCGAACCTTCATCCCACCAGATTTTAGCATAAGCAGCAGCCGATTTTTTGGGTCGGGTCTGTAAAATAATTCCGCGAACGATCAACGCTCGCAATAAAAACGGGACGTCAATCACATATTTATCCATTAAAAATTCGTCTAAATAGGGTTTGACATCTTTTGGGTTTGGACTTTCAGGCGAACCTAAGTTGACTAATAAAACTCCTTTTTTCATTTTTGCAATTTTTTATTGAGGGGTGTTTAACGACATTACATATTTTTTGGGAGTGGTTCCAAACTTCTTTTTGAAAGCAGCAATAAAATGACTAGAGGTACTATAACCAATTTTTAATCCTACTTCATTCACGTTATAAGTTCCAGAATCTAATAGTTTTCTAGCATATTCGAGCTTGTAATCAAACAAAAATCCATACACACTATCTCCATAAATTTGTTTAAAACCAGTTTTGAGTTTTTTTAAAGTAATCCCCACTTCATCTGCGAGTTCTTGAAGACCAGGTGGTTCGGCCATTTTCTGAATGATTACTTCTTTTGCTTTTTTCAGTTTAAGCACATTTTCTTCATCCAATAAAAAAGGGCAGTGTTCAACATTGGGATCTTCGTTGCGGTTAAAGTACAAACTCAACAATTCATATCCCTTGCCTTTATAATAGAGATTTTTGATGGAGGTATTGAGGTTATACTGAAACAGTTGATTTAAGACAATCGCCACAGAGGGACTGATATTTTCTTCGGTATAGTATTTCTTCTCTTTATTTTCTTCACTTAGAAACGGAATATGTTCCGCTTCAGATGAAAATAATGAGTGTAATTTTTTTATCGAAATCAACAGACTAATGACCCAGCTATTGGAATTTAGTTCCATGTATAGTGGTAACTCTTTCTGAGGGTTGTATAGTAAAAGTGATTTTTCTTCCACTAAATCTAGCAAATAAGTACCTTGATTGAAAATAAAATGCCCTTTACCTTTTAGTCCAAAATGAAATTGAATCAAACCAGATGGCACGGCCCTTTGATAGGTTTGTTTTTCATGACTTTCATTCCTGAATCTCAGCAATATAAAATCATTTTCAATTTTTATTTCATCAAATGAACCCATAGCGACATTTTTCCGTATATATAAAAGTTAAAGCAACGTAAATTATTTAGAATGGTTTTAAATAAATACCTTTTTAAGGCTTGTTTTTACTAGTAAATAAGAATCATTTTAAACAAAAACAAAAATAACTCTTTCAACGACACAAAAAGAACTTTGAGCGTTATTTTTATACTAATTAAGGTGATAATTTTGTTCAACTTTTAGACTAAAGTGTATTTATGGATTTTTTAAATGTTTCCAAGCATCAAACTTTTTACGCAATTGGGTTAAGTTATCGAAAGGCAGATGCCGAGATGAGGGGTAAGTTCAGTTTGGACGAAGCTACCAAGACTAAAGTTCTTGAGCAAGCAAGTGATGAAGGTATTGATAGTTTATTGGTGATGTCCACATGTAACCGCACAGAGATATATGGATTTGCTCAACACCCTTACCAACTCATAAAATTATTATGTGACAACACCCGCGGAACTGTTGAAGAATTTCAGCAAGTTGCCTATATATATAAAAACCAAGATGCGATTCAATTTTTATTTAAAGTGGGTACTGGTTTAGACAGTCAGATTCTTGGAGATTTTGAAATCATCAGTCAAATCAGGAATGGTTTTACTGAGAGTAAAAAAATGGGATTGGGAAATGCTTTTATGGAGCGTTTGGTGAATGCAGTCATTCAAGCTAGTAAACGAATCAAAAATGAAACCGATTTAAGTAGTGGTGCCACTTCAGTCGCCTTTGCTTCTGTGCAATACATAATGCAGACCATTCCTGATATTACAAACAAAAATATTTTACTTTTTGGAACTGGCAAAATTGGTAGAAACACCTGTGAAAACCTTGTGAAGCATACCAAAAATGACCATATTACTCTTATCAATAGAACCCGTGATAAAGCCGAAAAAATAGCTGGGAAATTTAATTTAGTTGTAAAAGAGTATGCAGACTTGCCCGTGGAAATTCAAAAAGCCGATGTATTGATTGTAGCCACTGGTGCTCAAAACCCAACCATAGACAAGAATCTTTTAAATTTAAAAAAACCTTTACTCATTTTAGATTTATCGATTCCAAAAAATGTAAATGAAGATGTTCGTCAGTTAGAGGGCGTTTCGTTAGTTCACATGGATCATCTCTCTCAAATTACAGATGAAACTCTAGAAAAAAGAAGGGCTCAAATCCCAGCTGCCGAAGCCATTATAAATGAAATCAGAGAGGAATTTGTCACTTGGACCAAAGCAAGAAAATTTGCTCCCACCATTCATGCACTGAAAGAAAAACTAAACAGCATCAAGGAGGGGGAATTGAATTTTCAACGCAAAAAGATGTCCAATTTTGATGAGGAGCAAGCAGAAATTATCAGTAGTCGCATTATTCAAAAAATCACTACTCACTTCGCAAATCATTTAAAAGACGATCAAACTTTGGTGAATGAAAGCATTGAATGGATTGAAAAAGTTTTTCAAATCAACCCAATAACATCAGAAACAAAGATCTCAGAAAACGTAGTTTATAATGAGTGATCATTCCACTTCAACTGATTTATCTTCCCATCATGGGCATCAAAAAACCATCAGGATTGGGACTAGAGACAGCGAATTAGCCTTATGGCAAGCCAATACGGTTTCCAAAAAACTTAATGATTTAGGATATACAACTCAGATTATTTCAGTGAAATCCACTGGCGATCTTATTTTAGATCAGCCTTTATACGAACTCGGAATCACTGGTATTTTCACCAAAACACTTGATATAGCCATGCTCAATGGTGAAGTGGACATTGCCGTTCACTCCATGAAAGATGTTCCTACTTCTTTACCAAAAGGAATTGTTGAAGCAGCCGTTTTAGAACGAGCTAATGTTTATGATCTTTTGGTTCATAAAGGAAACCTCAATTTTTTGAAATCTGAGGGCATTATTGCCACCGGAAGTTTACGTAGAAAAGCTCAGTGGCTTCACCGTTATCCCAACCATCAGATTGTAGATTTAAGAGGTAATGTAAATACTCGAATGCAAAAGCTACATGACAATCTATGGAACGGAGCCATTTTTGCTCAAGCGGGATTGGAAAGAATAAACATCAAACCAGAAACAGTTGAAGTTCTGGATTGGATGATTCCCGCCCCCGCACAAGGAGCCATGATGGTCGTTGCCATGGAACAAGATGATTTTTGTAGAGAAGCTTTAGCCAAATTAAATCACGAGCCAACTCAAATGGCTACACATATAGAACGTGATTTTTTAAAAACACTTGAGGGAGGTTGTACCGCTCCTATTGGTGCGTTAGTAAAAATAGTAGATGATAGTATTTATTTTACAGGCACCCTTCACGCTTTAGATGGTTCAAAAAAAATTGAAATTAAAAACGTGTTTTCAATTAAAGAGGCAATTGGTTTGGGTCAAAAAATAGCATTTGAAGTATTGAATAATGGTGGAAGTGAACTTATGATCGAAATTCGCAAATCATTAGCTTTAAAAGAAAAATGAAAAAAGATTCATTTTTAAAACTGATATATCGATTTTTCGATTTAATTGTTTTAATATACATTATTTTCGATATCGGATTTAATGTTCATGAGTCTTATCAAACCCCAAAATTAATTGGATTGGTGCTCATTACTGTAGCATTATTATCCTTTAATATTTTTAAATTTTTTTATTATACATCACGGGGAAGAAAAAGAATGGCCTTGGTTAATTCTTTTGTTATTGGGAGTTTGCTTTTGGTTTCAATAGTAGTTTCCATTTTTAATCTAGAACTTACTTTACTTGAAATTTTAAGTAAAATACGACCTATTCTTGAGGGAGGTCTTTTTGTTTATTTTATATTGAGGTTGCTTATTTTAGTGCGATATATTTACCAAGTTTATTATAATCCCGCCATTGTTTTTGTTGGAAGTTTTTTTGCCATTATTCTTATTGGAGCCTTTATGTTGATGATGCCAAAAGCTACTGGTGCAGGGATTTCCTTCACTGATGCTCTTTTTACTTCTACCAGTGCCGTTTGTGTCACAGGGCTTATCGTGATGGATACTGCCACTGATTTCACTCCATTAGGTCAAATGATAATTATGAGTTTGTTTCAAATTGGCGGTTTGGGAATTCTAACGTTTACTTCCTTTTTTGGGTTCTTTTTTAGAGGGGGCTCATCGTTTAAAGAGGGTTTGAATGTGAGTAATTTTGTGGCTCAAGACACCTTAAAAGATGTTTTAAAAACCGCTCTAAACATCGTTTTTTTTGCTGTTATCCTTGAATTTCTTGGAGCTTTATTCATCTATTTTTCTGTAATTGATACTCCTGAGATATCTAACAAATTCTTCTTTTCTATTTTTCACTCAGTCTCGGCTTTCTGTAATGCCGGATTCTCAATAATGAGCAATGGCTTAGCAGAACCGCACCTTCAGTTCAACTATTTTATGCAATGGATTATAATTTTTTTAATTGTTTTAGGAGGTTTAGGATATAATATTGTCTATAATTTTTATCAATACATAAAGATTTATATTGTAGAGTTTTTCGATAGAAAACGAGTTCATAAACAAGTGAGTATAATGACACTAAATACGAAAATAGTGCTTTACACAACCGCAGCTTTAATTCTTGGAGGGTTTATATTTTTAATGATTTCTGAATGGCAAAACACCTTGTCGCTTCATGATACATTTTTTGGTAAAGTTTCATCAGCTGTTTTCAACGCAGTAACTCCCAGAACCGCAGGGTTTAACACCATGGATTTCTCAGAGTATACGGTGCCCTCATTATTG
>JBKBOP010000017.1:0-4824 GCA_046293575.1 Flavobacterium sp.
ATGCTATTAATATTATCTTTAATAAATTGGTGAGCATCTAAAGCAGATGGATAAGGGTTACCAGTCAGATTAAGGTTATTAGGGCCAATTTGAGAAGTAATTCTCCCGTTATTAGGCTTTCCAACAAAAACATAGTTTTGAGAGGCGGTAGCTTGATTGCTTCCCTTCATGGTGAATCCATGTCCAGCTTGTAGCCAACCATTGGCACCAACTCCAGTCCAGTTGGCATACGTTGGAGTCATGTTTTGGAATCTGAAAATCCAATAGCTACTTAACGTTATAGGGTTTGAAGTAACAGGAGGGTTGACGCCGCTCACCCATGACATAGGTATAGGGTTGTTTGGATTGGTTCCGTCTCTCATGACTCCTGAAACCGAATGACCATGATTTACAAGGGTATTATTTTGATTTCCCACTGGAGAACACCAGTAGTTGTAATTAAATCTGTTGGGGGTGCCTTGTTGGTCTCTTTCAATCTTTCCTGAGCTGTGAGGATCTAAATAGCTATCCAACGTTTGGATGAGTTGAGAAGTGCCCACTAAATCAATCGTGCCCATTAATTTGAGATAATGGCTTACTTCAATTTTACTATTATTCTTTGCGAAAAGAGTTCCTTCATTTATTTTTAGACCTGAAAGTGTTTTGTTGCCATGTGAAAAGACATCATGTTCAATATTGACTATATCCCATTCTACAGTAACGCTTGCATCCACTATGGAAGGACTACATGGTAGTTGAATTTCTGAACCATTTTTCCACGTTTCCGTTTCAAACCATTCACCAGATGAGGCAGTTGTATAGGGAAGAGGAGCGGTTTGATTTTGAATTAATATCAAGTCAGAATTTGAAAAAGCACCGGTTTTTTGGTTATTAGACCTATCCAATAATTGATTACCAATAAAATGATTCATTGAGAAATATAAGGATAACTGTTCCCATTTTAAATCTTTTAATGGTTGAAAAGTTTGATTTTCATTCCAAACAGCACCAGTAATTTTATTTCTACCCTTTTTTTCAATTTCCTGATTCATTAGCAATCTAAATTCAGAGGTGCTAAGTGCAATATTCCAGATGCGAAATTCGTCAATATCTCCGTTAAAAAATTCTGCCATTGATGTCATGTTTTTACGTGCACCAATAAATAGATGATCAAATGTATTGTCTATGTCAAAAGGGAGGTTTGAGGAAGAGTCTAACACACCATCAATATGCATAGAGATACTTTCAATTTCCTTTGTTAAAGAAATGTGATGCCATTTACCAGAAGGAATTGAAGTATTTGAAGAAAATGAAAAAGACTGATTCGAATCATTTACACTGAAAGTTAACTTATTTGAACTATTTAAGTTAAATTGAATTTCGTTGTTAAGTCCTGTTAGGTTTAGTATTGTTTTTTCTTGATTGGATGTGTTTTGATTAGAGATTTTAATCCAAGTTGAAATCGTAAAATTATTGTCTGAAAATTCCGGGGTATCAACTTTTATAAAATCGTTAATGCCGTTAAAATGTACATGAGATTGAATTGTTGAAATTTTTGCAAAACCTAAAGTAATGTACTTCAGTTGATTGAAATGGTAAGTACCAACTAAATGATTGTTCAGCTTGTTTAAAGGGATGAGCTCGTTATCGTTCAGAAAATATTCTTCATCAGAAACAATTATTACAGGAATGGAATTATCAGGTACTTCCAAATTGCTTAAAAAGTTTTCATGAATTTCGATTGAAGTTTTTCCAATTGTAGTACTTGGTAGCACTCTCCACTTTCTATTTATAGTAAAAGTTTGTGTTGAAATAGGATGAATGCCGAAATCCATAACAAGTGGCTCCATCAACACAGCTAGGTTTATTGGATTGATTGTTAATGATAATTGACTTGAGGTTGACAAAGCAGATGGTGAAATGTCAGTGGCTTGTGCATTGTTAGGTGCAGAAAATGACTGTGCTAAACACATATTTGAGGTGAGGATCATAATCCATCCACACAAAAGCAGTCTACTTGAATGTGATTTTCTCATTAGTAATGTTTTTAGTATTCTAGATTTTTGACATCACAAATGTATATGCAACTTCTCAAAATATCGATAAAGTGCTTAATAAAATCGACATAATGCATAATATTCATAATATTATAATATTATAACTACAAATCAGAAGTAGTTGTGTAATGAGTATAATTACGGGAAACCGTAATTTAAAGTAGAAGTTGTGGATTCAAATTTATATGACAGTGAGTTTTTCAATTACCTCCCAAGGTCTATACTTTTTAGTAAAACCTTTTGGACTCCATTCATTGTGACTTTAGAAACGATGAATCAAATCGGAAGTATGCCCCACATAAAAGAGGTGATGATTTTTAGAATAGAGTATGTATACCACAAATTCCATAAAAAAGGAAAGTCCCCGAGTGGGGACTTCGTAGCGAGTTCGCCGCGGCGAATGAACTCCCGTCCGCGGCGGCGGATATGAATCCAACATCTTACTTTATTTGAAATGAATTTTTTGAATGAATTCTCTACCCACGCCAGATTTGAACCATTTTTCTCTTATGATAGCTATTGTTTTGTCATCGAAAAATTCGACATGAATTACCTCCCAAGGTCTATACTTTTTAGTAAAACCTTTTGGACTCCATTCATTGTGACTTTAGAAACGATGAATCAAATCGGAAGTATACCCCACATAAAAGAGGTGATGATTTTTAGAATAGAGTATGTATACCACAAATTCCATAAAAAAGGAAAGTCCCCGAGTGGGGACTTTGTAGCGAGAGGGAGATTTGAACTCCCGACCTTTGGGTTATGAATCCAACGCTCTAACCGACTGAGCTACCTCGCCATTTTATATTTTGAACTCCCGTCCGCCGCGGCGGATATGAATCCGACGCTCTAACCTCCCGAACAGTCGGGAGAGCTACCTCACCATTTTATATTTTGAACTCCCGTCCGCCGTTGCGGATGTGAATCCGACGCTCTAACCTCCCGAACAGTCGGGAGAGCTACCTCGCCATTTTATATTTTGAACTCCCGTCCGCCGCGGCGGATATGAATCCGCCACTCTAACCTCCCGAACAGTCGGGAGAGCTACCTCGCGATTGAGTACTTGAATTTTCAATAATTTCAAAACACTATTGAGCTCAGCTTCTACTTAGTAAGATACAATATTTAACTATTTAAGGTTAAATTATAATAAGCAACTAAATAAGTTCTAAGCGGGTGCAAATATAATATTAATATGTAGCCTTCCAAATGAAATGCATTAAAAATATTTCATTCAAAAACACTTTTTTATTGTCTCTATAATGTATATATTTCGAAAAATTTTTACAATGAGTCAAAAAGTACGTTTTGAATTAGAGTTTCCTATAAATTCATCACCAAGTTTATTGTATCAGTATATTTCAACACCTTCAGGATTATCGGAGTGGTTTGCAGTTAATGTTAATTCAAGAGGTGAATTATTTACTTTTATATGGGACGATTCCACTGAAAGAGCACGACTAGCTTCCAAAAAAACTGATGAAAGGGTGAAATTTAAATGGATTGATGAAGAAGATCGTGACACCGAATATTTTTTTGAACTGAAAATAATGGAAGATGAAATCACAAAAGATGTTTCATTGCTTGTTGTAGATTTTACATTTCCAGATGAAATTCAAGAAAGCAAGCTTCTTTGGGAAAATCAAATTTCCGATTTAAAACATGTGATAGGTTCAGTATAAAAATTCCTAACAATACAGTATATTTGCCCTGAAATTTCAGGGCTTTTTTTATGATGTCAAATTCAAATAAAAATAACTTATCAGTTAACGAAAACAGAGCTTTTTTGTATGCTGATGCACTTTTTGAAACCGTTAAAATCGTACAACAAAAAGTGTTGTATTTGGAAGATCATTATTTCAGATTAATGGCTTCAATGAGAATTTTAAGAATGAAAATTCCAATGGAGTTTAGCATGGAATATTTTGAACAACAACTACTTGATGTAATTCCTTTTGAAGATAAACAGTTTGCTCATAGGGTTCGAATGACTGTTTATAGGAATCCAGGAGGGAAATATCTACCTACAGATTTATCCGTTTCATTTGAAGTGCAAGTTGAAAAACTCTCCATTGATTTATATGTTTTCAGTGAGGAAACTTATGAAATTGAACTTTATAAAGATTTCTATATTCCTTCGGGTAATTTGTTGTCAAATTTAAAATCAACCTCAAAACTACCCTCTATTTTAGGAAGCATTTGGGCTGACGAAAATGGTTATCAAAATGCTTTACTTTTAAATCAAAACAAGAATATTGTTGAAGCACTAAATGGTAATGTGTTTATGTTAATGGGAAATAAATTAATCACACCATCACTTTCAGAAGGATGTTTAAATGGAATTATGCGAAAACAAGTCATTTCCATAATGAGTAAAAATCAGGAAATTGAAGTTGAAGAGTCCATTATTTCTCCATTCGATTTGCAGAAAGCCGATGAAATTTTTATCACAAACGTCATTACTGGAATTCGGTCTGTATCGAAATATAGAAAAAAGGAATACACGTATGAAATAGCTAAAAAAATAATCAGTTCTTTAAATGCCCAAATTAGATTTAATTAAGCATTGGGTTTTCAGGAGCATTAATCCACAAAAGATATTCTCCGCCCAGTTCTTCAAGATGGTCTTTCCAAAAAGAGCTTACGGATTTTTTAAATATATTTTTTTTATAAATATTATTGGCAACAATCCAGCTATTCGACTGCATTTCTTCTTCAAGTTGATTGGTGTCCCAACCAGAATATCCCAAGAAAAACCGAATATTATCTTTTGCAATACTACCAGAGT
>JBKBOP010000017.1:4924-27642 GCA_046293575.1 Flavobacterium sp.
TAGAAGTATTTTTGTGGTTTCATAATCACCTCCCCAATAAATTCCATTTGAAATTTCAATACTATCAGGAATTAGATCAGGTATGTTGTGAATAAAATAAAGATTGTCTTGTTCTACAGGTCCTCCATTATAGATGGTAAAACTCGCCTCAACATCGGGTATTAAGTCATTTAAGCTATATGTTAAAGGCTTGTTTAGAATGAAACCTACCGATCCATTTTCATTATGATCAGCTAGAAGGATTACGGACCTATTAAAAGATACGTCACCTAAAATGGAAGGTTCAGCAATGAGTAAACAGCCTTTTTGAAGTTTTTCTGAAATCATTGCGTTAATTTTTATAAAATTATAAAAAAATGATAGCACTGACCAATTTTATCCATATAAATTAAAAAAAGCCCTCGAAGTGAAGGCTTTTGAATAAAATATATCAGATGTGGTTAGTTTACTGAACCTTCTAATTCTGCACCAGCTTTGAATTTAACAACATTCTTCGCTTTAATTTTAATTGTATTTCCTGTTTGTGGGTTTCTACCATCTCTAGCAGCTCTTTTTGAAACTGACCATGATCCAAAACCTACCAAGGATACACGTCCACCTTTTTTCAAAGTCTTACCAACGTTTCCAAGAAATGATTCAAGTGCAGCTTTAGCAGCAGCTTTTGTGATTCCGGCATCAGCTGCCATTGCATCGATTAATTCTGATTTGTTCATAATAATAGTTATTAATTTGGTTATACATTATTGTTACAATATAACAAATTTAGCAGGAAATACTAAGTGTGCAAGTGTTTTCGGGAGTTTTCGGTGGTTTTGTTAATAACTTCAAAAAAATTGTTAATAATAGAGCCTTCTGAATTTGGTTTTTAGTTCTAAGTCAATGTTTTCAAGGGTTTACAGTAAAATTGAGCCCTCTTTAAATTCATATCCGTTATTTAATTCCATAGATGACATTTTTCTTTTGCCAGGGAGTTGCAATAGTAACAACTCAACCCATCCATCAACGACTGCAATTTTTAGACTTTTTTTATCAGCGAATATACATCCTGGTTTAAAATCATGAGTTTCTACTTGAAATTTTGACTCATAAATTTTAATGTTTTCTGTGGTTTCACCATTTTTCAAAAAGCACCATGCACCAGGATAAGGACTCAGTCCTCTAATCAAATTGTGAATGGTTATTCCATCCTTATTCCAGTCGATTTTGCAATTGTCTTTATTTAATTTATTAGCAGTTTTGAGTTGGAGTGTGTCATCTTGTAGTGAAGTTGAAACATCTCCTTTTGCGATTTGATGAAGTGTTTTATTTACTAATTCACTGCCAATCTCCATTAAACGATTGTGAAGTTGTCCTGCATTTTCATCGCTTTGGATAGGTGTAGACTCACTTAGAATAATTTCACCGGTATCAATTTTATCGTCAATGAAAAAAGTGGTTACTCCGGTAGTGGTTTCGCCATTAATGACGGCCCAATTGATGGGTGCAGCTCCACGGTATTGAGGTAAAAGGGAGGCATGCAGGTTAAAAGTTCCATATTCAGGAAGCTTCCAGACCGCTTCGGGCAACATTCTAAAGGCTACGACCACCTGACAGTTGACTCCAGTATTTTTCAATTCATTTATAAATACGGGGTCTTTTAAAAGAGTAGGTTGAAAAACTTTAAGTCCTTTTTCAGTAGCAAATTCTTTCACTGCGGTAACACTCATTTTCTGCCCTCTTCCAGCAGGTTTGTCGGCTGCTGTGACCACACCGACAACATCAAAACCTTCTTCAAGAATTTTTTTTAAAACCCCAACTGCGAACAGGGGTGTGCCCATAAAAACTATTTTTAGTGGTTCCATTTATTTTATGCTATATCGGTTATCAATTTTTATTAGTATGATTTTCTCTTCCAACAATTCTCGTAAGGTTTCTAGTAATTGAACTTCATTAATTTTTAGTTTTTGAAATAATTCCCTTGAATTTAGTGGTTTTTCTTCTAAAGATTCTAAAATAAGTGTTTTAACTGTTTTGAATTGAAGTTTATTTTTTTCGTTAAAACAATTACTGCATTTCCCACAGGAGACTTTGGTTTGTTCACCAAAATAATCCATTAATATTTGATTTAAACAACGGTTTTCATTTTCAGCATAGGCAATCACTGATTCAATTTGTTGTCTTTTTAAATCATTTTGAGACTGTAAATATTTTAGAGTTCTATTCACCGTTCGTTCATCCTCTCTCACTTCATTTAAAGTGATCCCTGCATCATTATTTTTGGAATTTAATTCAATAAGTTCACTATTTTCCATAGCGTGCAGTATAGTTAAAACCTGATCTTCTGAGGTTACTGCTTTTCTTGCAATCAAACTAAGATTAATAGCGACGCTCATCTCATAAACCCCTGAATAAGTTCGCAATAAAGCCATGATTACTTCCTCTTGATTAGGATGAAGACTAACATAACGTATCACTTCTTTACTTTCTACTTTGAATTTTATGGTTACTTTTTCGCTGTATTCTTGAGTAAAAGTTATGATGCCTTGTCTGTCTAAAAATAACATAGACTGATAGGTTTTAGCAACAGGGAGTTGGTATTTATCGCAAAATTTTTGCAAGTTAAAGGGATGTTTTTCATGAATCCCTTCACCATAGGCTATGCCAAAATAGTTACAAAGTTTTATAAAAGTTGTTTGAAGTGATACTTTATCTGGAAGCGAATTTAAGAATTGTGATTTGGTTTGTGCAGCATCATATTGGCTGTAGAGCAACGTTGCAGAAGCTGTTTCACCATCTCTTCCTGCTCTTCCTGCTTCTTGATAGTAGTTTTCTAGGTTCTCTGGCAGTTGCATATGAATGACATTCCTCACATTGGGTTTGTCTATACCCATCCCAAAAGCATTGGTGGCCACCACAACCCTAAAGGTATTTTGCATCCAGTCTTTTCTATTTTTTTCTTTATCTCTCATGGATAAACCCCCATGATATAGGGTGGATGGTATTCCACTTTTAATGAGTGAATTGCTAATTTCATGACATGCTTTTCGGTTTCTCACATAAACGATGGCTGAACCAGTTGAGTCTCTCAAAATTTCAACCAACCGAAACCATTTGTCTTCTGTCTTGATAATTTTGAAAATGAGGTTTTCACGAGCAAATGAAGATTTGTATATTTTTACCTCTTTTAAATTGAGTTGAGCAATAATATCTTCCTTAACCCTTGGTGTTGCTGTAGCCGTTAATGCAATCATGGGGATTTTTGGCATTAATTCCCGAACTCTTTTAATTTTTAGAAACGAGGGTCTAAAGTCATGACCCCATTGAGAAACGCAATGAGCTTCATCCACAACAAGATAATTGATAGGTAGGTTTTTGATTTTTTCCAAAACCCAATCTTGCTCTAATCGTTCGGGAGAGAGGTACAAAAACTTATAATTGCCAAACATGGCATTATCAAAAATAGTAACTAGTTCGTCATGTTGATAACCACCTGTGATGGAAAGTGCTTTGATGCCTTTGTTTTGCAACTGTTCAACTTGGTCTTTAATAAGTGCTATGAGTGGAGAAACCACAAGACAAATACCTTCAGTCATCAAGGCTGGAACCTGAAAACAAACTGATTTGCCTCCTCCCGTAGGCATGATAGCCAGCACATCGTTTCCTTCATATAAAGCTTCTATGACTTCTTTTTGAAGGTTTCTGAAAGTACTGTGTCCCCAGTGTTTTTCCAATAAATAAATTGGCGAAGAAATCATTTAACAGAAATTTCCTCTAATATAAAAAGAATTCTTTTTCCAGGGCAAACTTTTGGGACTTCAATTACATTATATCCAAAATACTCATAGGTCTCTTTCAAGTGAGCGTAAATAAGTTTTGACTGTTGAAAGTTTTCATAACGCTCCTCGTCTCCAACATAGATTTCTTCCCAAGGTGGGAATAAAAACACTTTGGAATAGAGATGTTCTTCACACATTTTATTAAATCCAGAGGGATATTGGTCGCCAATGTAATGCATGTAGGCTAAAACATCTGGCAGGCCTCGGTCTAAAAAAACTAGATTTTTTGTATGTAACTTGGCGTCATGAAACTGCTTTTTCCGTCCCTCCAGCAACATTTCACTAAACAGTAATGGGTTTTCTAAAAATAATTGTTCGATACCTTGGTTTTTTGCTTGATTGATAATCTCCCTGGAAATTTCAGGGAAGCAAGCATGACCCATTTCCATCAATCTATTGATGACGGTGGTTTTTCCAGTGCCCGGACCTCCGGTGAGCATAATCAATGTATTGTCCTGCATAATATAAGCTCACAAAATTATGGAAACTATTGAAATCAATGGTTTTTTTAACGGTTCGTTTTCATCTTCTCATTAAAAACTTGCTATGTTTGTATTTCTTAGAAGTAAAAGATAGTTTAAAATCTATCCTTATATTTGTAACTTCAATTATTTAGGTTTATGAACCAAAAAACCAAAGAGTTTTATTTTAGATTACGTGAGGAATTAGCCAACACTTCATTATGGCCTTCAATATATCTCTATAAGTTTATTGTGCCTACAGAAAAAGAAAAAATTAAATTTGTGGAAGATGCCTTCAATAACATGGGGGCAGTTATCAAAACCACCCAATCTAAAAATGGAAAATTTACAAGTATTTCCGTAAATGTAAAAATGAATAATCCTGACCATGTCATTGAAAAATACCTTGAAGTATCTGTGATTGAAGGAATTATTTCTCTATAAAAAATCAAATTATGAGTTTACAATCCAATGCCCAAAACGTGGTAGGTGTTTTAGAATACAATGCCGAAAGAGAGCGATTAATAATTCCTGAATATGGGAGGCATCTACAAAAACTTATTGATCAAGCCGTCAATATTTCTTCAAGAGAAGACCGTAATAAGGCAGCGAATTATATCATAAAGGTGATGGGAACTTTGAATCCACATCTGAGAGATGTTCCAGATTTTCAACACAAATTATGGGATCAGATTTTTATCATGTCTGATTTTAAGTTGGAGGTAGATAGTCCGTACCCAATTCCAACCAGGGAAGTTATTAATCTTAGACCTGAAAGATTAGAGTATCCTCAGCAAAATCCAAAATATAGATTTTATGGCAACAACATAAAGTTTATGATCGATGTTGCCAACAGTTGGGAAGACGGTGAGATGAAAAGTGCACTCATCAAAGTGATTGCCAACCACATGAAAAAATCCTATTTGAGTTGGAATAAAGATACGGTGGAAGATACCGTTATATTTGATCATCTTATTGAATTGTCTGGAGGTAGAATAAATCTTCATCAATCTGAAGAGGAATTGTCAAATACCTCAGATTTGATGAGAATTAATAAAAAGATGTCTAATAAGTTTGTTCCAACCAATAAGACACAACAATATCCAAAGAAGAAGATTGTCAAAAATAAGAATTTCAAAAACTATCCTAACAAGTAAACCATCACTATTTTATGGGAACATTTTCAATCGAGGGAGGGCATAAATTAAAAGGAGAAGTCATTCCTCAGGGTGCTAAAAATGAAGCATTACAAATTTTGTGTGCTGTTTTACTAACCGATGAAAAAGTAACGATTAACAATATCCCAGATATTATTGATGTTAATAAACTCATTACATTACTTGGTAATTTAGGAGTAAAAATTCAAAAGAATGGCTCTGGTTCCATTACTTTTCAATCAGATGATGTCAATGTGGGGTATCTTGAAACGGAAGCTTTTAAAAAAGAAGGAGGTTCATTAAGAGGTTCCATCATGATTGTCGGTCCGCTTTTAGCTCGTTTTGGAAAAGGATACATTCCAAAACCTGGAGGTGATAAAATTGGAAGACGTCGATTAGACACCCATTTCGAAGGTTTCATCAATCTAGGAGCAAAATTCAGATACAACCGCGAAGACCATTTCTATGGTGTAGAGAATGAAGGAAGATTAAAAGGTGCTTATATGCTGCTTGATGAAGCCTCTGTAACAGGTACTGCCAATATTGTGATGGCGGCCGTTCTTGCTGAGGGAACCACTACCATTTATAATGCAGCTTGTGAACCCTACCTTCAACAATTGTGTAAAATGCTTAATAGCATGGGGGCTAAGATTCAAGGAGTAGGCTCTAACTTATTAACGATTGAAGGAGTTAAAAAACTGGGTGGCTGCACTCATAGAATTTTACCAGATATGATCGAAATCGGTTCGTGGATTGGTCTTGCCGCCATGACACGAAGTGAAATCACCATCAAAAATGTGAGTTGGGAAAATTTAGGAGTAATCCCCAATGTATTCAGAAAACTAGGTATTACCCTTGAAAAACGAGGCGATGATATTCATATTCCAGAGCACAAAGACGGTTACACCATAAAAACGGATATTGACGGTTCTATACTCACCATCTCAGATGCACCATGGCCAGGATTCACTCCTGATTTATTAAGCATCGTGCTTGTGGTTGCCACCCAAGCAAATGGCGACGTACTCATTCACCAAAAAATGTTTGAAAGCCGACTTTTCTTTGTCGATAAATTATTGGATATGGGAGCTAAAGTAATTCTTTGCGACCCACATCGTGCTACTGTTATTGGTCATAATTTCAAATCACAATTGAAAGCAACCACCATGTCGTCACCTGATATTCGTGCCGGTATTTCTCTATTGATTGCTGCACTTTCAGCCAAAGGAACGAGTACCATTCAAAACATTGAACAAATTGACCGAGGGTATGAACGTATTGACGAACGTTTGAGAGCTTTAGGTGCCAAGATTGTTCGCGTACCTTAATTTTTTTTTGAAGCTATTCCGGCTGTTCGCTTCAACTCCTCGGCCAAAAGTCGGTTTTTCTTTGGCCTCCGGTGGCTTCTCTGAGGATTCGCCCCCTCCATACCAAGAAAAACTCGACTTTTGTCCTGTGGGGTTTTCGCTGCCATCCGGGCTAAAGAGTTTCGGTTACAAACAAATTGGATTAATTTGCAACATCTAAGAGTTTGATCCCGAAAATAATCCCGTCTCCTGCAAAACCACTCCCGTCATAACTTCTCAGGTAATCAATTCTAAAGATTCTGAATTTGCCAAAGCCAAGTTTGTCCAGTCCTACTGTAAATTCCTGATAGGGTTTCTCACCGGGCACTCCCAATTGATGGTAGCCTAAAACCAGAGTAGATTTCAAATGTTTTAACAACGGTAGTTTATTCATTACATAGCCCTGGAAGTTGTGCTCTGCGTGAATTTCAGTGTAGCTGTCATTAGTACTTCTGCTGTAATAAGGGAGTAAGTTAAACACATTTAGATAGCGGTCTCCATTATTGATATGGGTTTGGTTCCCGTTGAAGTGTTTATAGTCCACAAAAGTGATTCCATCGGCATTAAAAAATTTCCCCGCTTTGAAATTCAGTGCAAAATCGCCTTTATTGCTCAAAGTTTTTTCATAGAAAAGCCTTCCGAAAATAAAATCATATTCATAAGAGCTATCGCTTCCGGCAAATCCTTTTTCATAGCCGGCAAACAAGCTAGGGTATTTGTCATTGCGAATATTGAATTTCCCGTCAGGGCGAGAAAAATATTTTTGACCAAAATTAAAACGAAACTGCACATTGGCCTTTACTAGTTGATGTCTTTCAAAAGGTGCTGTGTCTTCCTCTGGATTTAATGGATTATTGGAGGTGTACTCTTTATCCCTTTTAATCATGGTATATCCCGTGTTATTAAATAAGGGTTTTCTATCACCATATTCAAGGGAACTCCACATAAATAGACCATTGATGAGCTCTTGTTGATAGGCTCCGCGAACAAAGTTCTTTTCATAAAGTTTCATGTAATTGTCCTTAAAAAACAAGGTGCTCACCGTGTTGATTGATGGTGTTATGGGATTGGAAGCATTAAACTGAGCTACTTGATTTCCTCCACTAATACTCAAAAAACTATTTTTGACGGTATTTAATCGGGCACTAAAATAACCCGTCATGCGAAAACGTTCGTCGGCAAATCCATATTGAAAATTACTTCCAAAACGGTAATAAGTACGTTGCTCTTCATTGCGTTTTGTATATGAAATACCACTGGTCAGATTCCAACCTTGTACAGTGTTGAAGTGTGCTAATTTTAAAATGCCTTCGTAATTAATATTCCAACCTTCATGGGAGTTTCGATAGGTATATCCATTTAAGATACTATTCCATTTAAACTTATTCTTCACAGCATCAACAGAATCTAAATAGGTTTTCGACTTTCGTAAGGTTTGAATACTATCTTTCTTTTTGTAGTCAACCACTTCTTCCAAGGTGAGTGGGACAGGCCTAATCTTGTTCCAAAATAAGCTGTCTTTTTTATTGGCTTCCAATTCAAAACTCAGAATTTCTCTTCCAAATGTGTTTTTATTGAAAGAGGTTTTAAATTCATAGTTACTATATACATAGGTAAATTTACCTTCAAAAACAATCCCAAACGCTCCAGCTTCAATATCAAGACTTTGAATGTTTTTTGCCCATATTTTTGAATTTGGATTAAAACTAAAGGTTTGCCGCAATGTCATAGTGTTTAAAAACTCTTCTTTAATTCGGTATCCTTTGACGGTGAGTTCAACGCCATAAAGGGTCCATTGATCTTCAACAATATAAATATAACCTTCAAAAGTGGGTTCTAAATCTCTTTTCGGTGTTACTTTTATTTTATTGACGAGGTGATTATGCTCGTCATAAAAAGTTCCTTCAAGCTTATAACTATAATAGCTAAATGCATTATCTGCAATAGGTGAAATTACTTTGCCACCAAAGTCTAAGGTGTTATCATATAGGTCAAAAACAGTAGCTCTTGCGGTATTGTAGCTATAACCATTGTCATTTCCACTGATTTTGGAGGCAATGATTTTTTCGTTCAAATTATCTGGCTTTTCAAAACTGATTTTCGAAATGGTTTCAGAAAGGTAAATGATGCCCGTGCCTGTAGAGTCCAATTTTCCTTCAAAATCACCCACTTCTTGACCCAATATTTTCTTGGGCATGTTTTTTAATTTAAAAAGCCCTTTAGAATAAAAATCGGCAGTAAAGCGACCTGCTTTATCTCCGTTTGCTTTTCGTTTGGCAATAGCATTTCTTATGATAGGATGTGCCGGGTTTTCACCTGAACTCAAAACAACTTCACTAAGGGTATAATTTTCTTCAATGAGTTGAACTTCCAAAAAAAGAGACTTGTCTTTGGGATCAATTAATTGTTTTTGGGTTTTGTAACCTATAAATTGAAAAATGACTTGCACAGGAGTTTCACCAATGCCGTTGAGTTCGAAAATACCCTGATTATTGGTTGTAGTACCAATGTAAGTATTCTCAATATAGATATTTACATAGGGAAGGGGAGTGCCCTTTTCGTCGGTTACAATTCCTTTGAGTTGTGAAAAAAGTGTAACGGGGAGTAGAAAAAGAAATAAAAGAATTCTCATTTTGATTTTCTATTGGATTAAAAATGACTGAAGGGCAATTTCATAACTGTTCATGCCAAAACCTATAACGATACCTGCCGCATTTGGTGAAACATAAGATTGATGTCTGAATGTTTCTCTTGAAAAGGTATTCGAAATGTGTACTTCCACCACTGGACATGTGATGGCTTTCACAGCATCACCAATACCAATTGAGGTATGAGTATAAGCGGCAGCATTCAGGATAATACCATCATGAGAAATTCCAGACTCTTGAATTTTACTAATGATTTCTCCTTCTATATTGGATTGAAAATATGAAAGTGTCACCTCTACATATTTTTTTTCGAGTGTATTGAAAAATGATTCAAAAGACTCGCTACCATAAATAGAGGTTTCTCGGTTGCCCAAAAGGTTAAGGTTAGGGCCGTTGATAATAATGATGTTCATAATTCAGTTGGTTGAAATTGATGTATTGCTGTCAACATCGTAAAGTTAGTAGTATTTTCCACAAAGATGTTACACGGTATTATTTTGAGTCTTTCTTAACATATCAAATCGATGGTTTCAATTATTTTAGCCTTTATTCAAAATTTTTCAAATGAAAATAATTTTTACATTTCTTTTCGGTCTTTTGATGGTACCGCTATTAGGCCAACAAGATTATGATTCTTACGAGCGTTTGCAGTCCAACATCAAAGAACTAGCTCAAAAAAACAAATCGTTACAATTTCAGTCCATTGGAAAAAGTGTTGGTGGGAAAGATATTTGGGTGGTTAAGCTTTCTCAAAACCCAACTTCACCCAAACCAGCTTTGTTAATTTCAGCGGGTTTCGATGGTAGACATCCTGCTGGAACTCAAATGGCAATGCTCCTTCTTGAGCAATTGGTGAATGCACCCGACTTCAACGCAAAACTCCAAAAAAACGACCTGTATTTTTTACCGCTCGCAAGTCCGGATGCTTATTTGTCCTATTTTTCTAAACCCTTGAGAGAGAAAAGCGGCAACGCTACCAAAACTGATGACGATAGAGACGGTTTTATAGGTGAAGACCCTTTTGAAGATTTGAATAAAGACGGATTGATTACCATGGTAAGAATAGAAGATATGTCTGGAACTCATATTATAAGTGATGTTGATTCAAGGATTATGGTAAAAGCAGATCCATCCAAACAGCAAGTTGGAAAATATATGCTTATTACAGAGGGTGTTGATAACGATAAAGATGGACAGTACAATGAAGACGGTTCAGATGGTGTGAATATAGATCGAAACTTCACATTTGACTATAAACCCTTTAGTCAAGGTTCAGGAGCTTATGCAGCTTCAGAACCAGAGACCAGAGCTGTTGTAGACTTTATGTTTGATCATCCCAACATTTATGCAGTGATTCATCTTGGGTTGTATAATAATTTAAATGAACCACCTAAATATGACAGCAAACTGGCTCAAGGTAGAATTATTAAAACATGGTTAGAAAATGATGCGAAAGTAGCAGCACTTGTTTCAAAATTGTATACGGACCAAGCAGGTTTAAAAGTAGCTCCCAAAATGCCAGCAGCTCCTGGTAATTTTTCTCAAACAGTGTATTACCACACAGGAAAATTTAGTTTCTCAACTCCTGGTTGGTGGACTCCAAAAGTAGAGGAAGTTACAGATACAACTGCTGCTGCCAAAGACAAAATGGCAAAAACTGCTAAAGAAGAAAGCCCCGCAGAACTCTCATTTTTGAAATGGGCAGATAAAGAAGGTTTGAAAAATGTTTTTGTTGATTGGAAATCCATCAACCACCCAGATTTCCCAGGAAAGAAAGCAGAAGTAGGCGGACTTGTTCCTTATGCCCTGCACAACCCTCCCAAAAAGTATCTTGAAGAATCGGTTGCTGAACACAAAACATTCTTGGAAAATGTATTGTCAGCCATGCCCAACCTTGAAACGGAAACTCCAAAAGTTGAAAAATTGCAGGACCAATTGTATCGCATCACATTAAAAGTGGCCAATAAAGGATTATTACCCACCTATGCTGAAATAGGTGATAAAGTTCGCTTTACTTCCAGATTCAAAACCCAACTAGAATTGAACAAATCACAAGCCATGGTAACTGGTCGAAAAGTTATACTCGAAAATGCCATGCAGCCTGATGAAATTCGCACGTACACTTGGTTAATTTCCGGTAAAGGTAAAGTAAAAATTACCACCGGTTGTGCCACTACGGGAACCAAAGAAATTACAGTTGATTTAAATTAAACGACTTATGAAAATTAATAAAATAATATTCTTGTTGCTTCTTTCTTTTGGAATGCTTCAAGCTCAAAAAACAAATATAGACCCTTCAGATTTGACAGGGATGAGAGCCATCGGTTCTCCCTCCAATCCAAAAGTGAAAATGTCATGGGAACGCTATCATGATTATGCTCAGATTTTACAGTTTTATAAAGACTTAGTCAAAGCCTATCCCAATTTAATCAAAATGGAACCCGTTGGAAAATCTTATGAAGGCAGAGATATTTGGGCATTAACGATCACCGATTTTAAAACTGGAAAGGAAAGTGAAAAACCTGGTTTTTATATTGATGGTGGTATTCATGCTAATGAACTTCAGGGGGTTGAAGTCTCACTCTATACTGCTTGGTATTTGGTGGAAAGTTCTCAGGCGGTTCCTTTTATCAATCAATTATTAAAAGAGAAGGTGTTTTATATTTTGCCTAATATCAGTCCTGACTCACGAGAACATTTTATTTACAAACCTAACAATGCGAATACATCAAGATCAGGAATGCGACCTTTTGATAATGATGGCGATGGATTAGTTAATGAAGACAAGCCCGATGATTTGGATGGTGACGGAAACATTACCATGATGCGAAGAAAATCGGTTACTGGAAGATGGAAGGTAGACCCCAAATATCCCAACCGAATGTTCAGAGCTCGAGGCGATGAAATGGGGGAGTATGAAATGTTAGGTTACGAAGGCATTGATAATGATGGAGATGGATTGGTCAATGAAGATAATGATGGCACTTATGATCCCAATCGTGATTGGGGTTGGAATTGGCAGCCCAATTATGTGCAGAATGGAGCCTTGTATTATCCCGGCACTTTACCAGAAACGAGAGCTGTGAAAAACTTTGTAATGAACCGACCCAATATTGCCGGGGCTCAAAGTTACCATAACTATGGTGGTATGTTTTTGAGAGGACCCGGTGCCGCTGAAGACGACCCTCTTTACACCCGTTCAGATTTGGAGGTATATGATTATATTGGAAAAATAGGGGAAAAGATGATTCCAGGCTATAACTATTTTGTAATCCATAAAGATTTGTACACAGTTTATGGTGGTGAGATCGATTTTTTTACGTTGGCTAGAGGAATTTTCACCTTTAGTAATGAATTGATGACTTCTTATAAATTGTTTAACAATAAGAATCCATCCAATCGTTGGGAGAATGATGAGTTTTATGAATTTGACAA
This sequence comes from Flavobacterium sp., assembly GCA_046293575.1. GTDB lineage: Bacteria > Bacteroidota > Bacteroidia > Flavobacteriales > Flavobacteriaceae > Flavobacterium. The sequence goes on from JBKBOP010000017.1 coordinate 17,787, forward strand.
ATACCTATTGTTTGGAGATGGATATGTAGATTGGAAACCCTTTAACCATCCTCAATTTGGTGAGATTGAAATTGGTGGGCCAAAAAAGAATTACATCAGGAACCATCCTGGTTTTATGCTTCAAGAAGATGCTCATCGAAATATGGCTTTTACGCTTTTACATGCATTTCAAACTCCAAAATTAGAAGTGGTTGAAGTGAAAACACAAAAAATAGCTGGAGATTTGACGGCTGTAACCGCAACCATAATGAATTCGCGAATGATTCCCACCCACTCAGCTCATGATGTAAAAAATAAAATTGAGCGTCCTGATTTTATTGAAATTTCAGGTGTCAATGTAGTGGCAGGAATGACCGTTGAAAATGAAGATTTAAATCTGTTTACCGAACAGACCTATCAACCAGAAATCATCCGAGTGCCTAACATTGGCGGAATGGACTTTGTCAAAGTACGATGGATACTCAAAGGGAACCCTAAAAATGCCAAAATTAAAGTCAATAGTGTCAAAGGTGGTCAACTGATTCACGATGTAAAATAAAAAAAGCCTTGTCTGCGGACAAGGCTTTTTCATTTAAAAACATGTTTTTAGAATCTATAACCAATTGATAATTGAATTACTTGATTATTGATTTTTGCATCTTTAGTTGTATCAGTAAGTCCTGCGACATAGCGAGCCTGAGCAAATACATTTTTAGTAAAATAAAATCCTAAACCACCTACAGCTGCAAAATCAAAAGATTTACTTTCAAATTGATCTGGTACACTTTCATTTATTAAGAATGAAAACTGAGGTCCCGCCTCCAAACTCAATTTATCTGTGATAACGTAGAATTTTGCCAACACAGGAACTGTTATGTAGTTAAGATTAATGTCATCTACATTTACATCTTTGATTTTAGCACCATGAGCAGAATACATTATTTCTGGCTGTAAAGATAGATTTTCAAATACATTAAACTCTACCAAAGCTCCCACATGGAATCCGGTAAGCATTTCAGAATTAAAGTTCTTGGCATCACTACCACCAAAATCAGAGAAGTTAACACCACCTTTTATACCAAATTTAAGCATTTGTGCATTTGACGAAAAACTAGCGAGAACAAAAAACGATAAGCAAATTAGGATTTTTTTCATAAGTTTAAAATTTAATGATTTACAAAATTAAATAGTTGTTGTACTATTAAAAACTATAAAATGTTGATAAAATTGTTAACAAAACAAAACATTTACAAAAAGCTCACATTTAATAATGTTTAATTTTGATTTGTTTAATCTTTAAAACTTAAAAACATGAAAAAAATTATTTTATCATTATTAGCAGTTTTTGCTTTTGGAGCTGTTCAGGCTCAGGACGGTGGCTTTAAAGCTGGTTTAAATCTTGGTCTTCCAATGGGAGATATTAAAGATGCTTACTCTTTTACAGTAGGAGTAGATTTAGCTTACATGTGGGCTGTAGCTGATAGCTTTCAAGCTGGTGTAAGTTTAGGTTATGCTCATTACATGGCAAAAGAGGACTTTATTGATGATGCTGGATTTTTGCCAATTGCAGCAACAGCTCAGTATTCTTTATCAGACAATTTCTTTATTGGTGCAGATTTGGGTTATGCTGTTGGAATTAGTCCAAGTGGTAATGATGGTGGATTTCTTTACCAGCCAAAAGTAGGTTATCAAACTGAGAAGTATGAAATCTTTGCTGGTTACAAAGGTATTTCTGTAGATGGAGGAACATTTTCTTCAGTAGGTGTAGGATTTAACTATAAATTCTAAAACATATTACAATTTATTAAACCCTCCCTTGTGGAGGGTTTTTTATTTATGATATTTATTAATAAATATTTAGTAAACATAATTTTACATATAAATCACAATTGGCAAGCTTTTTATGATATATTTGCTTCAAAATTTTAAAAACAAAAATAAAAATGAACAAAATTCTATTAACAGTTGCAACCATTTTAACATTTGGTGTAGCGACAGCACAAGATCTTAGTTTTGGGGCAAAAGCAGGTTTAAACATGTCAACTTTAACAGGAGATGTTGAAGATGTAAAATCTATTTTTGGTTTTCACGTGGGTGGTTTCGTAGAGTTTAAAATCTCTGAAAAGTTCTCATTACAACCAGAGTTATTATATTCAACTCAAGGGGCTAAAGCAGAGTATTCAGAAAATTTCGATGGATTTAATGTGAAAATTTCAGAAACTGTAAACCTTGGATATTTAAATATTCCAATTATGGCAAAGTATTATGTTTCTGAAAAATTTAATATTCAAGCAGGACCTCAAATTGGTTTAAATCTTTCAGCAAAAGCTAAATCTGAGGCATCATTTGGTGGAGAATCGTTCTCAGAAACTGAAGATATTAAAGAGGATATTGAAGCGTTAGACTTCGGTCTAAATTTTGGTTTAGGTTATAATATCTCTGAAAAGATTTTTATAGAAGGTAGATATAATCTTGGTTTGTCAAATATCATTAAAGATTCTGGCGATGAGAAGGTAAAAAATGGTGTGTTCCAATTATCATTGGGATATAGATTCTAAGTTTCATTAAAAAACATAAGCCACGCCTTGTGCGTGGTTTTTTTATATCTAAAATTTGCAATTCATCGTATTTTATGGTTTTTTAATGCTGATTTTTGTTAAGTAGTTTCTTTTCTAATAATTTTACAGACAACTTAAACCGTTATCCTATGAAAAATTTTATAATTAAAGGGTTTCTACTTCTTTTCTTAGCTTCAGGTACACTTTCTGCCCAAGAGATCACTCCTGGTTTTAAGACAGGTCTCAATTTTGCCAATCTCAATTCTGATGCTTCAACAGATATGACTATTGGTTATTACATTGGTTTTTTGGCAGATATAAGATTATCTGAAAAGTTTCATTTACAGCCCGAAGTACTTTACTCAAGAGAGGGTGCTAAAGATTTTATTTTAAATTATATCAAAGTGCCCGTAATGGCAAAATATTATTTATCAGATGAGTTTGCTCTTCACGCGGGTCCTTATATTTCAGTTATTACTGGTCCAACAAGAGATTTTCAAAGATATGATGCGGGTGCTGCCGGTGGATTGAGTTATGAATTCCCCTTTGGTTTATATACTGACGCTAGATACAATTTTGGGGTACTAGACATTTTGAATGTTCAAGGAGCATCTGCTGTTAGAAACTCAGTAATTCAGGTGGGTATCGGATATAAATTTCAGTAAAAACAGACTTAAGTTACCTTGGTTTTTGTAACTTTCGAAGGTGAATTGGCCTCAATATATCCAGTCTTTCCAGAACTATTTAAAGCTTGAGCGTGGGTTATCAAAAAACACGCTCGTTAATTACGCTTTTGATTTGCAAAAGCTCACTCAATTTTTAGAAGTACATTATCCAAGTACAACGCCTCGGTCGATTTCCAGAGAAATCATCGAGGCTTTTATTTATGATGTTTCGAAACAAATCAATGCACGTTCACAGTCGAGATTGCTTTCAGGTCTAAGAAGTTTTTTTACATATTTAATTTATGAAAACGTTAGAGAAGACCATCCTATGGAGCTCATTGAAACTCCTAAAATAGGAAGGAAACTTCCAGATACGCTAACCATGCAAGAAATCGACCAGCTTATCGCTGCGGTTGATTTATCAAAAGCTGAAGGTGAAAGAAATCGTGCCATGTTGGAAACTCTATATGGTTGTGGACTTCGAGTTTCGGAATTAACCACTTTGAAAATTTCAGATTTGTTTTTTGAAGAAGGGTTTATAAAAATTACTGGTAAAGGAAATAAACAAAGATTTGTACCTATTGGTCCACACACTCAAAAATATATTGAGTTGTATGTGGGTAAAGTTCGAATTCTCCAAAAACCAGTTAAAGGACATGAGGATATTATATTTCTTAATCGAAGAGGAAGAGCATTAACCCGTGCCATGATTTTCACTATCATCAGGCAATTGTCAACCACTATCGGACTACAAAAAACAATTAGCCCTCATACTTTTCGTCATTCATTTGCGACGCACCTTCTTGAAAATGGAGCCGATTTACGATCCATCCAACTCATGATGGGGCATGAGTCCATAACAACCACAGAGGTGTATGTGCATTTAGACAGAAAGCATCTTTCAAAGATTGTCAATACTTTCCATCCCAGAGCTGGAAAATAAGCATAAAAAACCTCTCCGAAGAGAGGTTGTAAATAAACTTTCTAAATATTATTTAGCAATATTAACTGCTCTAGTTTCCCTAATCACTGTTATTTTTACTTGTCCAGGATAGGTCATCTCTGTTTGTATTTTTTGCGAAACCTCAAAAGAGAGTTTTGCAGCTTGTTCGTCTGAAACTTTTTCACTTTCCACAATTACTCTTAGTTCACGACCCGCTTGAATGGCATAAGCACTTTTCACACCGTTAAAACCAAAAGCAATGGCTTCAAGGTCTTTTAATCGTTGAATATAAGAATCGAGCACTTGTCTTCTGGCTCCCGGTCTTGCTCCAGAGATAGCATCACAAACTTGAACGATAGGAGAAATTAAGTATTTCATTTCAATTTCGTCGTGGTGAGCACCAATCGCATTACATACTTCTTCTTTTTCACCATATTTCTCAGCCCATTGCATACCAAGAATAGCATGTGGAAGCTCACTTTCCGTATCTGGTACTTTTCCAATATCGTGTAGTAATCCGGCTCGTTTGGCTAGTTTTACATTCAAACCTAGTTCTGCGGCCATGATGCCACACAGTTTGGCCACTTCTCTTGAGTGCTGTAATAAATTTTGACCATATGAAGAACGGTATTTCATTCTACCAACCGTCTTGATTAATTCAGGATGTAATCCGTGAATACCTAAATCTATAACTGTTCTTTTACCTACTTCCACAATTTCATCTTCAATTTGTTTGGAAGTTTTGGCAACTACTTCTTCAATTCTTGCCGGGTGGATTCTACCATCTGTAACCAATTTGTGTAATGATAATCTAGCAATTTCTCTCCTCACAGCATCAAAACAAGAGAGAATAATGGCTTCAGGAGTATCATCAACAATAATTTCGACACCCGTAGCAGCTTCTAATGCTCGGATGTTTCTTCCTTCTCTACCAATAATTCTTCCTTTTACATCGTCTGATTCAATATTGAAAACAGAAACACAGTTCTCAACAGCTTCTTCAGTTCCAATTCTCTGAATGGTATTGATGATGACTTTTTTAGCTTCTTGTTGAGCCGTGAGTTTGGCTTCTTCCAAGGTGTCTTGTATATGAGCCATGGCCGAAGTTTTAGCCTCTGCCTTTAAACTTTCCACCAATTGTTCTTTTGCCTCTTCTGCAGACAGACCTGAGATGACTTCAAGTTGTTCGATTTGGCTTTTATGAAGACGTTCGAGTTCTTCTTTTCTTCGGTCTAATATTTCAATGCGTTTGTTGTAATCTTCAGATTTACTTTCAAATTCATCAGCTGATTTTTTTGCTCTAGCGAGTTCATTTGAAATCTGAGATTCTTTGTCTCTGACTCTCTTTTCAACTTCAGCCATTTTTTTATCACGAGCCAAAATGACCTGTTCATGTTCTGCTTTTAATTCTAAGAATCTTTCTTTAGCTTGCAGTAACTTGTCTTTTTTGATGGTTTCCGCTTCATTTTTAGCTTCTTTCAAAATAGAGGTAGCCTCCTTTTTAGCATTTTTAATGAGGTTGGAGACATTACTTTTTTCAATGACTTTTGCAATACCGAAGCCTGCTAAAAGTCCTATAACTCCAACAATAATTGTTATAATTTCCATTGTATGTATTAGGGTTTATATAAAAAAAGCCTACATTAGATGATTGCATAAACTCGTTATGACAAGGTTTGGGCTAACTCGTTGTTCAAGGATCCCTGTACAAGCAGGGCATGCTTTAGTAACGATGATTTACCCGTTTAATTTGTTAGTGTTGAGTTTACCAAATAGATACTAATGTAGGCAGTACTTTTAATGTAATAAGAACGTATTTAAATTTTTGAGAGGTAGTCAGCTAAAAATTGATCCATTTTCTTTAATTGGGCTTCTGCATGTTCAACATCGTCATTTTGACTGAGTTTGTTTTGTTCTACTTGAGATGCAAATTGTAAGGCACACATAGCCAAAACGTCTTGTTTATCTCTTACTGCATAACTTTGTTCAAACTGTTTTATCATGGCATCTATCTGCTTAGATGCTTTTCTAAGACCTTCTTCCTGAGCTGGATCTACTGTCAAGGGATAAATCCTGTCAGCGATAGAAAGTTTTATTTTCAGTTTTTCAGACATTTTTTCAATCAGACAATTGTGCGATACAATGGTCAATTTCCCTAATTAATGAATTTATTTTGAGCTTCGTTTCTCTCTTATATTCGTCACTGCCTGCTAATGAACTGGCTACTTTTAGCGATTCATACTGCCTTTGAAGGGCCTCCAGTGTGCCATGCTGATTATGAACGATGTCTTCGGATTTTTGAAGTTTCTCTTTCAAAACCTGAATATTCAGTTCCAGTTTTTCAATTTTCCCGATAAGTCTTTTTAACTTACCTTCAAGAGAATCAACAATTTCCTTGAGTTCACTCATATAGTCTCTTGTTCATTAGACGATTTACAAATTTAGTATTCCTAGCGTATCAATACAAATAAATACTTTCTTTTTTTTAAAAATATAAACTTTGCTTCGAAGTCATTGATATTTAAGATTTTTCTAAGCCATTGTATGAATTGTATGATTTTTTATTTTATATTCACACTATAATTATTCAGTCATGAAAATAGTGTCTTTTTTGTTTCTGATTTTTATTCCATTATATGGTCAGAATTTTCCAAAAAATGATTTTGGAGTTCCCTTAGACATTCCCTTAACTTTATCTGGAACTTTTGGTGAATTAAGAACCAATCATTTTCATTCTGGAGTAGATTTTAGAACTCAATTTAAAGAGGGATTGCCAGTTTATGCCATTGCAGACGGATATGTTTCTCGAATTAAAATCTCTGCTTACGGCTATGGAAAGGCAATTTATATCGCTCATCCCAATGGATATACCTCCGTTTACGCTCATCTACAATATGCTAATTCAGTAATAGAAACCTATATTAAAAGTAAACAATATGAAGCCCATTCTTTTGAAATTGATGTGTTTCCATTGCCATCAGATTTACCTGTAAAGCAAAAAGAAGTGATTGCTTATTCTGGAAACACAGGTAGTTCAGGGGGGCCACACTTACATTTTGAAATTAGGGATACAAAAACTGAACAACCTTTGAATCCGCTTCTTTTTGGGTATGATACATTAATTGTGGACACAAAACCACCGCTTATCAATGCCATTAGGGTGCATCCTTTAAACGGTTCGGTAGTAAATCAATCTGAAGAACCCGTGGCACTCAGTCTGTCTCAACAAAAAGATGGACATTACGTTTCTGAAAAAATTCTAACCAATGGAAGTATTGGATTATCCATTAATACGCATGATTTGTCAAATGCGAGTTGGGGAAAAAATGGGGTCTATAAAATCAAGATGCAATGCAATGGAAAAAAGAGATTTGAAATTACTTTCGACCGATTTAGTTTTGATGAAACCAAACACATCAACCATTATATTGATTATGCCCACTATCATAAAACCAATAACCGTTTTCAGAAATTATTTAACACCACTGCAATTCCATTAAGTTTGGTCACCAATCAACCTAACGATGGAATGATTGATGTGAGCCCTAACATGAGCTACAATGCTATTATTGTTGTTGAAGATTTTCATGGAAATGCAACCAAAATCACGATACCGATACAATTTGCTCAACAAATAGTAAAAATCAATAAAACCCCTCCTTTGAAATATGCCATAAAATCTGATGTGGAACATCACTTCTCTAAAGATGATATTTCGGTTTATATCCCTGAAAATGGGTTATATGAAAACACTTCGGTTGATTTTGAAGTGAAAAAAGATGGTTTTGTATTTGGACACGGGGGAATAGCTATTCAAAAATATGTATCTATAAAGGTAAAAGTCCCAGAGAATGTTCCAGATGAAATTTTACAGCAGTATTTTATTGGTATGAAGCAAGGGAATAAAATGATCTACCAAAAAACCAATATTCAAAATGGAAATTGGTCTTTTTTTCCAAGAAGCTTGGGAGAATTTAAAATAGTTAGAGACTCTATTGCTCCTCAAATTAAAGAATATAATTTCAAAACCGGAGAATGGTTATCCAATACAAAAACGTTGGAAGTTTTAATAACAGATGGTTTGAGTGGCATACAAACCTATCAAGGAAAACTTAACGGAAAATGGATTTTATTTGAGTATGATTATAAAAATAAAAAATTGATACACGATTTTAATGATGGTATCGTTATAGAGGGTAAAAATGAATTGGAAGTAAGAGTGATGGATAATGTTGGAAATTCAACTATATTTGAAACTCATTTTTTCCGAAGTCAAAAAAAATAAAATATTCTTTTGAAGACACGATACATCCTCTACTGTTGGCTACTCTTGATGTCAACACTTATTTATAGTCAAAACGCAAGAATTAAAGGTGTTATTTTAAATGAATTCAATCAACCCGTTGAAAATGTAACGGTTAGTTATGGAGACAAAGGCACTGTTTCAGATGCTAGTGGATTTTATGTCTTGCAAATTCCTTCCAATCAAAAAGTAACGGTGGTGTTTTCTCATGTTACCCTAAAAAAAGCTACTCTTAATGTAAATTTAAAGCCAAACGAAGATTATGAGCATAACTTTTACATGAAAAGCAATGAAGAGCAATTAGGGGAAGTCATCTTAACAGCAGGAAATCGTAAAAGAGTGCAGGGGATGAGTGCCATTGAACCAGCGGTAATAGCTAAAATTCCTGGAGCCAACGCCGGTATTGAGAACGTTTTAAAGACAATGCCTGGTTTTAATTCAAATAATGAATTGAGTACACAATATAGCGTTCGAGGTGGAAATTTTGATGAAAACTTAGTGTATGTCAATGAAATTGAAGTCTATAGACCTTTTTTAGTGCGTTCCGGTCAACAAGAAGGATTGAGTTTTACCAATACCGATATGGTTCAAAATGTGGATGTTTCTGCCGGAGGTTTTCAATCTAAATATGGCGACCGAATGTCATCCGTAATGGATATTACCTATCGAATCCCTCAGCGATTTGGTGCTGCTTTGGAAGCCAGTTTTCTGGGAGGAAGTCTCACTGTTGATGCTGTTTCTAAAGACCGAAAATGGACCAATATTACTGGAATTCGTTATCGAGACAATAGTTTATTGGTAAACAGTCAGGAAACCGAAACCAATTTCAGACCCACTTTTGCGGACATTCAATCTTATGTAACGTTTACACCTAACAATAGATGGCAATGGAGTTTCTTAGGGAATATTTCTCAGAATCAGTACAACTATCAGCCTTTAACGCGTCAAACTAATTTTGGAACCATTGATGAACCCATCGCCTTGCAGGTGTTTTATCAAGGTCAGGAACAAACGCAATATCGCACGTATTTTGGAGCATTGAAAAGCAGTTTTGAGGTCAATGAAAATTTTACTTTAAAATGGATTGGTTCGTTATATCATACACTAGAACAAGAGTACTTTGATATTTTTGCGGCTTATTTTTTAGGAGAGGTAGACAGTAATATCGGTTCAGATACTTTTGGAGATGTGACGTTCAATCGAGGGATTGGTTCTCAGTTGAACCATGCTCGTAATGATTTAGATGCCTTGATTGTGAATACTGAAATCAAAGGTTTTCACAATTTGAAAAATCAAAACACCATCGAATGGGGTTTCAAATATACCCGTGAAAATATTCGCGACAGAGTAGTGGAGTGGGAAGTTATTGACTCTGCAGGTTTCTCTTTAAATCCTCCATTGGTTGAAT
>JBKBOP010000018.1:0-26968 GCA_046293575.1 Flavobacterium sp.
ATGAAGATATTAAAAAAGGAATGATCGATATTTTTGCTCTGGAATGGAAAGGGAATGTCAAAGCTCGATTACATTCTGAAAAATTAGATAACAAATATAGAACACGTTCTGAAAATGATAGGGTTTTTAGAGCTCAGTTAGAAACCTACAATTATTATAGGGACAAACTTGAAGTAATTACCACTAATTTAGATTAGGTTTTTAATTCTGTGTCCCAAATTGAATTTACATGATAAAAATTAGAACGTTTGCTGCAATTGATATTGGCTCCAATGCCATGAGGTTATTGGTAACTAATATAGTGGAGCAAGAAGGTAAAGAAACCCAATTTAATAAAAGTTCGCTTATTCGCGTACCGATTCGTCTCGGCCAGGATGTTTTTACGGTGGGTGAAATTTCTGAAGAGAACATTAGTAGAATGGTGGATGCCATGAAGGCCTACAAACTTTTGATGAAAGTGCATAGGGTTGAAAAATACATGGCCTGTGCTACTTCAGCAATGAGAGAGGCTGATAATAATAAAGAGGTTGTAGAATTGATAGCAACCGAATCCGATATTAACATAGAAATTATTGATGGTAGAAAAGAAGCAGCCATTATTGCCACTTCAGATCTCAAACAATTTGTGAGTACTGATAAAACCTATTTGTATGTGGATGTTGGGGGCGGGAGTACTGAATTTTCACTTTTTAATAATGGCAAAATCATTGCATCAAAATCTTTTAAGATAGGAACTGTTCGATTATTGAATAATATGGTCAATGAAATGGTTTGGCCTGAAATCGAAAAATGGATTAAGTATCACACTGCTGTCTTTGAAGAAATAAATATGATTGGCTCTGGTGGGAATATCAATAAGATTTTTAAGATGACGGGTAAAGCTCAAGACAAACCCTTGTCATTATTTACTTTGAATGGCATGTACAATCGTTTTAGTGCGATGACTTATGACCAAAGAATTTCAGAATTAGCCTTAAATCCTGATAGAGCCGACGTAATTATACCCGCTACAAAAATCTACTTAAATTCAATGAAATGGAGTGGTGCTAGAAATATTTATGTACCAAAAATTGGATTGTCAGATGGAATCGTAAAAGCCATGTATTACGGTAAAATTTAAAAATCTAAATCAAAAGTTTTTTTAAGAAGTTCCAAATTTGGATTCATTTCATTAAGTCTATTGAATTTTTCCAAGGGCGTGAACGCTCTTTTATTACTAATTGTTTCATTTACCTTCACCTCAATATTAATATCGTGATTGTGAAGCATACCCCTTAAGTATCCTAAAATTTCAGGAATGGCCTTTTCAAATTCTTCTTTGGTACTATGGTTTGGAAGCTCATGAATTACGGTAGTTTCTTGAAGCACAGGATCATTGATTAGCATCAAAGTGTTCAAAATTTTATGGCCACGGTCTTCAAGTTTTTGAGCAAATTTATTCCATTGAATCATCAAATCAGTATCATTAAAGGGTTCTTTTGGAAAGTCATCTAAGGGTTTTACTTGACTTTTTAAAATTGCTTCTAAGTTCTTTTTAGTTTTTAATCCAGACAATGAAAAAGCAGATACCTTAATTTCTTCTAATTTGATTTCCTCTGTTTTTTGAGGTTCAATTTGGGATTCTTTTTCAACTTCATCAGGAATTTTAACTTCAACAATTTCATCAGTTTTGGAAACCACTTCCTCTTTTACATCAATTTGAGATACATAGCCTTCAAGATGGGAGGGAGGGAGTATAAATCCCTTTAGTTTTTTTTTTCTCCTTCAAAAGTGAGGGAGCAAAGTTGCATAAGGCACAATTCAACTAATAACCTTTGGTTCTGGGAGTTTCGATATTTTAAATCACAATCGTTGGCTAATTCAATGCCTGACAACAAAAACTCTTTACTACAAACATTGGCTTGCTCGGCATATTTTTTTTTGGCTTCATCTCCAACTTCTAACAATATTAATGTGGAAGGATTTTTACAAACCAATAAATCTCTAAAATGTGACGCTAAACCTTGAATAAAATGATGACCATCAAAACCCTTGGAAAGCAACTCATTAAAGGTTAATAGTACTTTAGGAATATCATTTTTCAGGAGATTGTTAGTAACATCAATATAGGTTTCAAAATCCAAAACGCTAAGATTTTCAGCAACAGCTTGTCTAGTGAGATGGTTACCACAATACGAAACGACCCTGTCGAAAGTAGAAAGTGCATCTCTCATAGCACCATCGGCTTTTTGAGCAATGATATGCAGAGCATCGTCTTCAAAAGTGATGCCTTGGTTTTCTGCTACATAGGCCAAATGTTCTTTGGCATCTTTTACAGTGATTCGTTTAAAGTCAAAAATCTGACATCTTGATAAAATGGTCGGAATGATTTTGTGTTTTTCTGTAGTAGCTAAAATAAAGATAGCATGCTTTGGTGGCTCTTCAAGGGTTTTCAAAAAGGCATTAAAGGCACTTGACGAAAGCATATGAACCTCATCAATTATATATACTTTATATTGTCCGGTCTGAGGAGGGATTCTAACTTGATCAATAAGATTTCTTATATCATCTACCGAGTTGTTGGAAGCAGCATCTAATTCAAATACATTAAAAGTAAAATCTTCGGAAGGATCATCATACCCGATTTGGTTGATTTTTCTCGCTAGAATTCGGGCACATGTTGTTTTGCCTACACCTCTTGGACCTGTAAACAATAGAGCTTGGGCAAGATGGTTATTTTCAATGGCATTAAGCAAGGTGTTGGTAATCGTTTCTTGACCCACAACATCCTTAAATGTTTGAGGTCTGTATTTTCTAGCCGATACAACAAATTGTTCCATGTGTCTTTTTGAATTACAAATATAAAGGATTATTGAGACTTTTAAGGCTGTACTTTTTTAGAAGTTATTCACATCTCTAAAAAAGAAAACCCTGCTACTCTTGGGGAATTTCGCAGGGTAATCCATCTAACTAACCAAACTTTAACTAACAAACTTTTAATTTTCAACCAAAGCTCTCGTTCCATCGGTACGGTAGTAATAATTTCCGCCAATTTGAGAGTTTTGAACTATTGTGGTGTTGGGTCCGTAGTAGGTACCATTTCCATAAACAACGTGTTGATTTCCTCTATGTCCATTGATATGACCAACAATTCCAACAATCATGCCATTTCTGTTGTGCATAATACTCATGCCGCCAATTTGATGTAGACCAAATCTATTGTATCTCATGAAGACGCTTCCTATTCTGCTAACTCTGTTGAATGCATCATAATTGATAAAGGTATTTCCAACTCTTCTTACTCTACCAAAACTATCATGGTCAATTCGAACACCATAATTTATACCAACTTGTGGTCTTGCAGTGTTTCCTCTTCGAAAAATAATAGAGCTTTGAGAGTCAAATGGACGTGTATTAAAATCAAAGTCACCATTTTCAAATACATAAAACTCTATATCTCTTTCCATAAATACAAATGGCTCATTGTTATTAAAATTTGTAAAGGCACCTCTTCTTTGAGAATCTTGATGGGTGCTTACTTGAGCGTTAACCCAGCTTCCAGTAAGGAAGATAATGGCTAAAAGAGTAATTTTTTTCATGATAGTAGCATTTAAGGGTTTTTGCTTACTCTTAAGTTTTTCAGCTTTCACTAAGTATTTTTGATACTTGATAACCTAATTTCAATTGACGTGCCATGTTTGTATTATGAATTGTCAATGAGTTGTTAATGATTTTTAATCATATGGTTAGTAGTGTTTTAAATAAAAAAAATCCGCCAGAACTGACGGATTATATTTCTTTAAAAAAATAATTGAAGCTAAAGTTTCTCTTTTAAATAGTTACCTGTAATTGATTTTTTGTTTTTTACAATATCCTCAGGGGTTCCCACTGCCATCACTTCTCCACCATCATCTCCACCATGAGGTCCCATATCAATTACATAATCTGCACATTTAATCAATTCCAAATTATGTTCAATAACGATAATGGAATGTCCTTTGTCGATTAAAGCCAGAAACGATTTTAGCAAATTATTGATGTCGTGAAAATGCAAACCAGTGGTGGGTTCATCAAACACAAACAGTGTCTTTTCTTTCGAAGCCCCTTTGGTCAAAAACGAAGCCAGTTTAATTCTTTGTGCTTCACCACCGGAAAGAGTAGAGGAGGATTGTCCAAGTTGAACATAGCCCAATCCAACATCATGAAGGGGTTTGAGCTTTTGAACTATTTTATCTTGTTTATATTCATGAAAAAAACCAAGTGCATCTTCAACAGTCATGTTAAGAATCTGATCTATATTTTTACCTTCAAATTGCACTTCTAGAATTTCTTTTTTGAATCTTTTTCCTTGGCAGGTATCACAAATTAAATGAACATCAGCCATGAATTGCATTTCAATTGTAACATTACCGTCACCCTTACATGTTTCACAACGACCACCATCTACGTTGAAAGAAAAATGTTTAGGTTGGTAGTTTCTAATTTTAGAAAGTTTCTGTTTAGAAAATAAATCCCTAATGTCATCATAGGATTTGCTGTAGGTTACAGGATTAGATCGCGAGCTCCTCCCAATGGGATTTTGGTCTACATATTCTACATTTTTGATATGGCCGTAACTACCTTTCATTTCGGTAAACTGTCCAGCTTTGTCGCCCACTCCTTCCAATTGTTTTTGCAAAGCAGGATAAAGTATTTTTTTGACTAAAGTACTTTTTCCGCTTCCTGATACACCCGTTATAACTGTGAGCATTTCCAATGGAAAAATGACATCAATATTTTTGAGGTTATTTTCTCTTGCACCAATGATTTCGATAAAATTTCTAACTTTTTTTCTGTTTTTTGGTACTTCAATGTTTTTTTTTCCATTGAGGTATTGTGCTGTTAGAGATTCAGAATTTAAAATTTCTTTGAAAGTACCTTCCGCTACCAATTCTCCGCCATGGGTGCCAGCTTCGGGACCAATATCTATAATTCTATCTGCAGCTTTCATAATGTCTTCGTCGTGTTCAACAACGATAACAGTGTTTCCCAGATTTCGGAGGTTTTTAAGAACTTCAATTAATTTTTCGGTGTCTTTTGGGTGCAACCCAATACTGGGTTCATCTAATATATACATTGATCCTACCAAACTACTGCCAAGAGAAGTAGCCAAATTGATTCTTTGCGATTCACCTCCTGATAGAGTTGATGAATTTCGATTCAAAGTCAGATATTCTAGTCCAACCTCTGAAAGAAATCTTAGTCGGTTATTGATTTCTAAAAGTAATCTTTTGGCAATTTTATTTTCATGTTCTGTGAGTTCAATATTTTTGAAAAATAAAATTAGATTTTTAATAGATAAATCAACAAGTTCAGGAAGGGTCTTGTTGCCCACTTTCACATAGCTCGCTTCCTGTCGAAGTCTTTTTCCTTTGCATACGGGACATTTGGTTTTACCTCGATATCTAGATAACAAAACCCGGTTTTGAATTTTATAATTTTTTTCTTCGAGTTCTTTGAAAAAATCATGTAATCCTGTGAAATATGAATTTCCATTCCAAATCAGAGCCTTCTCATCATCAGACAATTGAAAGTAAGGTTTGTGAATGGGGAAATCGAATTTATAAGCATTGTTTATCAACACATCTCGATACCATCCCATGCTTTCACCTCTCCAAGGGAAAATGGCATTTTCATAAACGGATAGTGCGGTATTGGGTATCACCAATTCATCATCAATGCCAATGATACTTCCATACCCTTCACAAGTAGGGCATGCACCAAAAGGATTATTAAAGCTAAAGAGATGTATGGAAGGTTCAAGAAATGTGATTCCATCTCTTTCAAACGAATTACTAAACGGATACACCTGATCTCCATCAACGCTTGAAATGTAACAGCTTCCCTTACCTTCATAGAAAGCTGTTTCAACAGCATCCGCCAAACGGTTATAGAAAGCTTCATCGTGTTTTACCACAATTCGGTCAATAATCAGTTGAATGTCTTGATGATCCAGTTCGTGAGGCTGTATCTCATCCAATCTATGAGTTTTATTTTTCCATTGAATTCTTGAAAATCCTAATTGTTGTAAGACCTTGAGTTTATCTTCCAGTTGTCTACCTTCTTCCAGATGAATAGTTGAAAGGAGCAACCATCTGCTGTCCTCTTCTAAGTTTTTTACAAAGTTCAAAACGTCGGTAACACTGTCTTTTTTTACTTCGTTGCCAGAAATAGGTGAGAAGGTCTTACCAACACGAGCAAATAATAGTTTGAGGTAATCATAAATTTCTGTGGCGGTGCCTACAGTAGATCGGGCATTGGTGGTGTTTACTTTTTGTTCAATTGCAATTGCTGGAGCAATGCCTTTAATGTAGGTAACTTTCGGTTTATCAAGTCTTCCAAGGAATTGCCGGGCATAAGATGATAGGCTTTCAACATACCTTCTTTGACCTTCTGCATATAAGGTATCAAAAGCAAGGCTAGACTTCCCAGAGCCTGAAAGGCCGGTAATAACTACAAGTTGGTTTCTAGGTATGGCGACATCTAAATTTTTTAAATTATTTAGTTGAGCCCCTTTAATTAAAATAAACTTTTTGGGTTCTAATTTTTCAATCTCTTTACTTAGCATACACGTTTTACGAATGGCAAATATACTAATTAGTAAGAGGTTATTATAACTGCTTTTTGGAACACCTACAATTACATGAAGTAGGGTAGTTTGTTACGGTAAACCGCAAATTATTGTGTTCCAGATGTTAAAATTTAAAATTTTATTTGGTAGTTCCATCTAATTTAATGTAAATTTGAATCATATTAATCTTTTATTAACAGTTGCCTATAGCAAAACTATACTTTTAGAACATAACGATCATTATTTATTTAACACTAAAAGTATTCTTATGGCTGCTGTAAATCTCCCCGATGCCATCTTGGTAAAAAATTACATAGCCGGTGACGAAAATTCCCTAGCCGTGCTTGTAGAACGACATCAATCTAAAATTTATGGATTTATTTATAATAAAATCCAAGATCGAGATGTTGCAGATGATGTATTTCAAGATACCTTTATTAAGGTAATCAAAACTTTAAAGTCAAACTGTTACAATGAAGAAGGTAAGTTTTTACCTTGGGTGATGCGAATTGCTCATAATTTAGTAATTGATTTCTTCAGACGAAATAAGAAAATGCCAATGATGAGGGAAACGGAAGAATTTTCAATTTTTTCATACATGAAGGATAGCGACCCTAATATTGAAGGGCAACTTATAACAGAACAGATTGAAAATGATCTTCAAAAATTAATCGAAACACTCCCTGAAGACCAAAAGGAAGTATTGGTGATGAGATTATACCAAGACATGAGTTTCAAAGAAATTGCTGATATTACGGGAGTGAGTATTAATACAGCACTTGGTAGAATGCGATATGCACTTATGAATTTGAGAAAGGTTATTGAGAAAAATAAAATTATTTTGACATAATAAACAATAATTATGTAATGGATTGCGTTTATTTGGAAACATAAAATCCAAATTGATGGCAAAAATTTACTCTAAAGACAGATTGGTCAAATCAAAAATGTTACCTAAAAAGGAAACCATACGTTTTTTGCTCAGTTATTCCAAAGCTCTGAGCATTTTAAAAGTAGGTAATATGACTTTTGAAAATTTGGCTAATTAAGGAAACATCCCGATTCATTTTCGGGATGTTTTTTTATAGTATTCTTTGATTATACTTGATCTACCAATAGTTTTAGTTATAATGTCATTTTCTAAGTTCCATCCTCTAGCCGGAGAATATTCCCTTCCATACCAAATAATTTGAAGATGCAAATCATTCCACAATTCTTTTGGAAAAATAGCTTTTGCATCTTTTTCAGTTTGTTGAACATTTTTTCCATTCGATAAATTCCATCGATACATGAGTCTGTGAATATGAGTATCAACTGGAAATGCGGGCACTCCAAAAGCCTGACTCATCACAACGCTTGCAGTTTTATGTCCCACTGCTGGTAGGGCTTCTAATGCTTCAAAACTTTTAGGGACTTCTCCACTGTAGTTCTCAATCAAGATTTTAGAAAGGCCATAAATCCCTTTTGATTTCATAGGTGATAATCCACATGGCCGAATGATTTCTTTTATTTCTTCAATAGTCATTTTAACCATATCATAGGGGTTGTCTGCTTTAGAGAATAAAATGGGGGTAATCTGATTTACTCTTACATCTGTACATTGTGCTGAAAGTAGCACTGCGATGAGTAAAGTGTATGGATCTTTATGATCTAAGGGAATTTGTATGGAAGGATAAAGTTCATTTAACGTATTTATAACAAATGCGGCACGTTCTTTCTTGGTCATTTATAACTAATTTTGAATGTTTTGTAAATATCTAAAGAGTTTTAATTAATTCAAAATTTAATAGTATGACAACATTAAAAAAAGGTGACAAAGCTCCAGCATTTAAAGCTTTAGATCAGGATGGAAAAGAACACCAACTGAAAGATTATAATGGGAAAAAATTGGTTGTGTTTTTTTATCCTAAGGCAAATACGCCTGGTTGCACTGCTGAAGCGTGTGATTTAAGAGATCACCACAGCGATTTCCAATCTTCAAATTATGCATTGTTGGGCGTTAGTGCAGATACAGTCAAAGCTCAGTCAAATTTTAGAAATAAATATGACTTTCCTTTTCCCTTGATTGCAGATGAAGATTATGCTGTCATAAAAGCTTTTGGTGTTTGGGGTCCGAAAAAATTTATGGGAAAAACTTATGATGGAATACACAGAACCACTTTTGTTATTGACGAAAATGGAATCATTGAAGAGGTCATCACAAATGTAAAAACCAAAGCCCACTCGGCTCAGATTCTTAAATAAGAAGTAACAGAAAAAGTTAAAATTAATTCACTTTTTCTGTTGAGTTTTCTTTGTTGGATACATTGCCAAAAAGTGAATCCCTTTTTATGATTTCTGCAATTCCTTTTGGTAATAATCCTTCCCAACCCAGTAAACCATGATTAATCATTTTCAAGACATGTCTTGAATAGATGTCAAGGTTTTCAGGATTATAATTTTCAATGTCTAGAACTTTACCGTTAAACTTGAAAAATTTATAAAGTTCTTTCATTCTTGGGTGAACTTTAAGGTTTTCAGAATTAATAACCTCTCCATCTTCTGTTTTCATTGGGTACAAGAAGACTTTCAAATCTCTATAAAACAATTTCCCAAAAGCTTCAAGTATTCCTCCACTCAAATGACGATAATATTTTTCATCAAATATTTCGATAAGGTTGTTAACGCCCATAGCTAATCCCATTCTTGCTTTGGTATAATTTGAGAAATATTCAACTACTCTGTAATATTCTTGGAAATTTGAAATCATTACATATTGTCCTAAAGAACAAAGTAATTCTGCTCTATCTAAAAAGTCTCTTTCATCAATCTCGCCCTCAGAACGTAAATTGGAAAGCGTAATTTCAAAAATCACCAGCGTTTTATCTGGATCCACTTTATTTTCTTCCAAAAACATTTCAAGTGATTTCTCATACATGTCCATATTGACCTTGGTTACAGGTCTAAAACTTCCTCTCAAAGCAAGGATGTTTTTCTTGTATAAAATGGAGGCTGGAAGTATATTATTTCCATCAGGACCAAAAATAACAGCATCAGTCATGCTGTTCTTCACCAACTGTAAACTCATGAGTCTATTGTCGACATTGGCAAACCTCGGACCTGAAAAATTAATGGTATCAATCTCTATTTGGTCTTTGTCTAAATGGTCATATAAGTACCTTAGCAGTTTTTTGGCATCATTATATTTATAGAAAGCACCATAAATTAAATTAACCCCTAAAATACCAAGCGTTTCTTGTTGAAGTTTTGCGTCATTTTCCTTAAACCTTAGGTGTAGTATTATTTCATTATAGTCTTCATCAGGTTCAATTTGAAATTTTATGCCAACCCAACCGTGACCTTTAAATTGTTTTGCAAAATCAATCGTTGCAACAGTGTTGGCATAGCTGAAGAATATTTTGTGAGGATGCTTCACCCTGTCTAATCGTGCTTCAATAAGTTTGACTTCATGTGTCAACATTTTTTTTAGTCTACTTTCAGTAACATATCTACCGTCATCTTCAACACCATAAATGGCATCACTAAAATCCTTGTCATAGGCAGACATGGCTTTCGCAATAGTTCCAGAAGACCCACCTGCTCTAAAAAAATGACGAACTGTTTCCTGACCAGCACCAATTTCAGCAAAAGTCCCGTAGATATTTTCGTTGAGATTAATCCTTAAAGCTTTGTCTTTTAGAGAGGGAATTTGTTCAATTGCTTTGTCTCCTCTTAATTTAATTGCTGTGGTAGTTCGATCCATGTTGTGTAGAAAAAAATTCATTACAAAGTTAACAAAAATCATACCCTAATTTTTGTATTTAGTACTATTTTTGACTAAAATTAACGATTTGAAAGTTTATTTTTTAGGTACCGGAACCTCACAAGGAATCCCCGTAATTGGCAGTAATCATTCAGTATGTCACAGTAAAAATTCTAAAGACAAAAGGTTAAGGGTTTCTATTTGGCTCACATGGAATAACTTTTCTTGTGTTATAGATTGCGGACCAGATTTTAGGCAACAAATGCTTACCAGTGGATGCACACGTTTGGATGCTCTATTGTTCACACATGAACATGCGGACCACACGGCAGGATTGGATGACATACGTCCTTTCTTCTTTAAACAAGGTGACATTCCCATTTATGCTCATGAGCGTGTGATTTTAAATTTACAAAAACGCTTTGATTATATTTTTGAAACTGAAAACAAATATCCCGGAGCTCCGTCAGTTTCAAAAAACACTATTCAAGTAGACACCCCTTTCTCCATTGGAGGAAAAGAAATTATTCCCATAAACGTTTGGCATGGAGGCTGGCAAGTTTTTGGTTTTAGAATTGATGATTTTGCCTATCTCACTGATGTGAAAACCATTGATATTGCCGAAATTGAAAAACTCATGGGTGTAAAAGTTTTGGTTGTGAATGCGTTACGTGAAGAACCACATGCCACTCATTTCAACCTCAAAGAAGCCTTGGAATTTATCAACTTACTCAACCCTGAAAAAGCGTACTTAACTCACATCAGCCACCTACTGGGTTTTCATGAGGAGGTACAACAAAGATTACCCTCTAATGTTTTTTTAGCTTACGATAACTTGCAAATTGATATATAAATGAAAAAATCGCTCACGCTCTATGTACTAATTGTTGCTGTTCTTTTTGGTGTTTTTACGTACTCGTATTTAAGTAAGCAACTTTCACATCAAAAAGAAGTAGCCGAAAAAAAAATCTCATCTTACAAAGATTCTTTAGCTGAAATTAAAAATAAAATGGTAGATGTGAATCACTTTTCTTTGGAACAGAATGATTTAGCTCAAAACTATCTTGAGAAGTATAATCTCAAAGCACTAGAAGAGAAAATAAAAGAATCTTTATTGAATTACAACGATGTTCCTGAAGGGAATCCTTATGCAGGTTTTGAAAAAATAAATTCAAACAAATTCATTATCAATAACTTCAAAATCTTAAACCATCGTTGGATTATTGCAGAAACCAGTAATACACAAATATGGGGAGAAGTATTGATTCAATATTTTGTTGAAGAAGATGAAAGTATCACTTTTGAAGTTCTTAAAGCATTGCTCTATCCTAATCAATAATTTTTTATATTTATAACCTATAAATTTCACTATGAGATACTTATTCATATTCACTCTTATTTTACTTTCTTCCTGCAAAGACCTTGAAGTTGTAAAAGAAGAAGATTTTAATGAAATTGATACTTTAAGTATCTCATTGGTGGGAGCCGACAAGGATGAAAATGGTTGTCTGTCAACTGCTGGTTATACTTGGTCGGTGCTTAAACAAGAATGTGTGCGTTTGTTTGAAGTGGCCTTTGTGCTACCACCCATTCAATCTCCTGAATTAAACGATGCAGTAATGGTTTCCTATGTTTTAGTTAGTACTGATGGGCTAAAAGCTGAAGTGTTTTTTCCGGGTGAGGAAGAATCTATCATTTTCAATAGACCTATTATCGGACAACCTTGGACGCATGAAAGTTGGACTTTAATTGCCGATGAAGGATTTAGTTTGCTTTTTGAAAACACTCCAAAATACAAAGGCGATAATGAGCCAGGACCTAAAGTAATTGGTACTGATAGAATAGAGGATTAATCTAAGATTCCAGCCATTTCATCATATCCCAAAAATTTTGAGGAGCTACGCCATGGCCAATGGGATATTCTTTATAAGTTACTTCAATTCCCATTTTTTTGAGTTCTGGAGCTGCTTTTCTAGCCCATTCCACTGGTATCACCTGGTCAACACTTCCATGTGAAATAAACATCTTCAGTTTGGAGACTTCTTTTGAAATGTCATCGACCATCTCCATATTTAAATATCCACTTAATGCCGCAACTCTTTGAATTATTTCTGGACTTTTTAAGGCAGCTGCATAACTTAATATAGCTCCTTGACTAAATCCTAAAAGAGTTATTTGTTCAGAATCAATGGGATATTTTGCCTTTAACTCTTCAATGAAATCTAAAATTAGAGCTACAGATGCTTTGGCTTGCACTACGTCTGAAAATTTATTTTCATCGGCATCAAAATTAATAGCATACCAAGCGTAACTGCCATACATTAAAGAATGGGGGGCTCTAACTGAAACAACATAGTAGTGTCCGGGTAGCTCCTGTGCAAAAGAAAACAAATCTTCTTCATTACTGCCATATCCGTGCAAAAGCAGCAAAAGTGGATTTTTGTCTTTGACGATTTTGGGTTCTCTTTTGATATAATGTAATGACATAACTATTTTTTTGAACTGAATAATTTTTGAAAAAGACCACCAACCAAAGGAACTGAGAAGCACTTCCCTTGTATGGCTCCTAAAAACCCATAACTCCATAACACCGAAACAAACACCCACATAGAAATCGTTATCATCGGGTTTCCAAAATTAGAAATGATTAATCCCAACCCAATAAAGGTTAAGGAGAGTCCAAATGCTTGTCTGATATGAAAAGCCGCAAATTCATTTCTCTTTTCAGAATTCATAGACCAAGCAATTAAAACGCCAACAATCATGATGTAGCTTATGATGGCCATACTTTTGCCTTCTTCAATGGTTTGGGTATTCATCTATTTAACTTGTAATTTTTGCTTGTTGTAAACTCCATATACTTCACCTTTCATGGTTTTACCAATAAAGGCACAGTTCTTCGATTTTGAAAGAATATGTTTTTCTTCAAATGTCCAACTTCCTTCCGGATTAAAAAGAGTTAGATTGGCTTTTTGTCCAACGGCAATGTGTGGGATTTCTAATCCAAAAACTTTCCTCCCTGATATAAGTTGATGAATGGTGGTATCCATGGTAAATAATTTATTAAGCATTCCAAAGGCTGCTTCTATACCAATACTTCCATCTTTTGCTAGATCAAACTCCATCTTTTTAAATTCTATATCAATGGGATTGTGATCAGAGGTAACACAATCAATGATGTTTTCTTTTACTGCTTTAAGAAGAGCAAGTCGGGTTTCTTCATCTCTTAAAGGGGGTAGTATTTTGTATTTGGTTTCAAAATGATTTAGTTCTAAATCGTTAAGCCCTAATTGAGATATTGCAACGCTACAAGTGACTTTCAACCCTTTTTCTTTGGCTTTTTTAATAAGTTCAATGCTCCCCATGGTTGAAATGGTTGGTATATGCAATCTACCTCCTGTATATTCCAAAAGTTTTAAATTTCGGGAAATCATGATTTCCTCAGCAATGGCAGGGATCCCTTTTAATCCTAATCTTGTAGAAACAGCACCTTCATTCACAACGCCTTTACCTTTTAAATGTTCATCCATAGAAAAAGCCAAAATCAAAGCATCAAAATCTTTGGCATATTGCAAGGAAATTTTTAAAATAGTAGCGTTGGAAATATTTTTTTGATAATCTCCAAAAGCAACAGCTCCGGCTTCTTTCATATCTAACAGCTCCGCTAAATCATTACCTATACTTTCCTTGGTTAAAGCACCAATAGGGAAGGTTTCGGTGGCAGTATTTTTCGATGCGTCTTTAATAAACCGTATAATCGATTGATGATCTGCAACGGGGGAAGTACTAGGTTGCACAGCCACACCTGTAAATCCGCTCAAGGCCGCTGTTTTCAATCCGTTGGCAAGGGTTTCACGTTCTTCAAAGCCGGGTTCACCAAAACTTACTGAGGTGTCAAACCATCCTGGAGAAACGTGCAGGTTCTCAACACTATACACCTGGTCTTCATTATTGATGTTGGTGATGTTTCCAGATGGTTGAATTATTCCATTTTCAATAACCAAATCGGTGGTCTTTCGGTGGAGCGGCCCCTGTGGGTCAACAATAGTTGCGTTTTTAATAATCAACCTCATGAGATATATTTTTGGATGCATATTTCAATCAATACAAACAACAAGGCTCCAAGTAGTAACCACCGCCAAAAAGAGGTTTCTTTGTTGGAATTCTGAAGCAAAAGGGCTGCTTCTTCAATACTTTTCACTTGTTTTAAAGATTCAAAGAGCGAAGGGGAGAACAGGTTTAAATTACTTTCGTCTCTGGGATAATTAAAACTTATCGAATCTATTGTTTCTTGACCTTTTTTTATCTGGTAGTTTCCTGATTGGTTGGGTTGTTCCATCCAAAAAAGTTTTGCTTTCATACCCATGGTTTGTAAAACAGGTATGAAAGATAGCTCTTCATTATAAACCGAAATAATTTCATCTTTCCCCAAGGGGTAGTTGAGGAGATAACTCGCTTCTTTTCCAATCGTTTGACTTTTCACTCCCGAAATAGTATTATTTTGAGCCATTTCTAAAAATGTTGGTACAATTAAAGGAGCATTTTGAAAATTTGAATTTGAAGTTTGTAAAGAAGCTGCCAACACATACATAAAACCTGATCCAACAGGAAAACCTGTCAAAAATGTACTGCCATCTTCATATTTTAAAGCCGCTGGATAAACGGATTCCAATACATAATTTTGATTGGTTTTTGGATATTGAAAATTATCGATCCGCTTTTCAAAAACATTTCTATACAGCGGGTGGTCATAAGATATGCTTGTAATTAACCTTTCTTGTGGTTCATTATTTTGCCATTTGATAGTTCCAAAAGAAGACAACCAGTTTTGATATTGGGATACATTACTATCCATAGCAGGAATGACAATCACATTGCCACCTTTTTCCATAAAACTTTTTAAAGTGGTTTGTAAGGCGGTAGGTATTTCTTTTTGTTCGTTCACAACCACCACATCCATTTCATCAATTTGGTTGTAGTCAAGATTCGATAATGGAGATTGAAGATAATCAAATTCACTTTCTTGGTAAATCTTTGCTAGATATTTACTCTTTTCGAATTCTCCAATGACCAGCACATTCGTTTTTTTATTGGAAGTGAGCGTAAAATAATAGAAATTATCAAAAGTAAGTCCGTTGTCTTCAATACTCACAAAGCCGTGAAAGGGAGTTTTAGGCAAAGAAAAAGTAAGTGTCTTGGTTTCTTCGTCCATCAGCACTTGTGTCTTTGCAATGAGTTGCTTTCCATTGTATAAAGCCACTGGAATATCATTTTTATAACTTCCAAATGATTTGAGTTGTACCGCCACCTCGTGAAAATTATCACTGCTTTGTTTAAGATAGACACTATCCACAGCAACATTGGTTTTAATTTCTGCTTTGGGAATAATAAAATAGGTGTTCTCTTTATCTATGACAGATAGTTGTTCGTTTTTAAGTCCGATACCGTCTGTAATGACCAAAACAGTATTGCCTTTTCTTCGTTGGTTGTTTTTTATTTCTTCAAGCCAAATTTCAGGTTGAAAGGGGAGCGGACTATACTCTAAATTAATCAATTCCTTTTGTATGGATTTGATATCGATATTGACAAACTTCTCGTCATTCGTATAGAGTGAAAACAATTGGTCTTCAGGAAAATGCTCCATTATATCTTGAATACTTCTCTTGAGTAACTCTCCCTTTTTTCCCTTCGCTTGCATGCTAAAGGAATTATCTAATAGTAAATGAATTTCATTATCACTTGATAATTCTTGATTGTTTTTTTGGAAAGGCTGTGCAAAAGCAAGTATGAGGAAACTGAGAAGTAGAAGTCGGGTAAAAAGCAATAACCATTTTTTTATTTTTGAACTTTTTCGAGTCTGAGAAACCAGCTCTTTTAAAAATCTAACGTTGGTAAACCACTCTTTTTTAAACTTTCTCAGTTGAAACAAATGCACCAAAATTGGAATAGCAAGGAAGAAAAGAAAGTAGAGGTATTCCGGATTTTTAAATTGCATTGTTATAAAGATTTTTCAAAGATACTTTTATACGCTAAAACTACAAAATACTTTGAAGTACTTTCATTATTTCTTGCGGTTCTTTTTGGCTTTAGCTTTTTGAGCTCCTCTGTTTTTGGACTCTGTTTTCTTAGGGTTCCTTTTTCCGGGTCCACCCAAGTTGACTTTCTGGTTTTTTGATTTTTTATCATGAAAAGCTCCTCCTCCATCTAGTTTGGGCCTTTTCAAGAGCATTTTTATTTTCCTTTGGTCTTTTTCAAATTCTAAAAGTTGCTCGGAAATCTCTATTTCTGGTAGTGGAATGACATTGATTTCATGATTCATCATCATCTCTGTTTCAATCATGATTTCCTCTTCCTTCGGACTGATAAAGCTAATGGCAATACCGTCTTTTTCGGCACGACCGGTTCTACCGATTCTATGGATATATTGCTCTTGAACTTCAGGAAACTCAATATTGACAACATGAGTAATATCGGTAATATCCAATCCCCGTGCCATGACATCTGTGGTTACCAATCCTCTAATAGCTCCAGCTTGAAAAGTAGCCATCGCATTGAGTCGGTAGTTTTGAGATTTGTTGGAATGCAACACTCCAAACTCTCCGGGATAATGTTCTTCCAGAAATTCAAAGACCAAATCGGCTGTTTTTTTGTTGTTTACAAATAACAAAACCCTCGACATATCACTATCATGATCGAATAGATGTTGCAGTAAGTTCAATTTGGTATTGAAGTTGGGAACGTGATAGGCTTTTTGTTCTATATTTTCCAAAGGTGTTCCCGAAGGTGCTAAACTCACTTCTTCTGGAAATTCAAAATATTCATCAAGTACCGCATCCACATCATCAGTCATGGTAGCCGAAAAAAGAATATTTTGCCTCTTGTCCTTCATCATTGTAAAAAGCGACATCATTTGAACCCGAAATCCAAGATTAAGGATTTCATCAAATTCATCAATGATTAGTTTTTGCAATTGGTCTAATCTGAGATTGTTATCAAGGGCTAAATCCATGGTTCTTCCGGGGGTGCCCACGACAATATCCACTCCTTGCAAGAGTGCATTTTTTTGGGTATTGATGTTGGTGCCACCATATATAGCCAAGGTTCTCACCGACATATACTGGGTCAGTTTTTCAACTTCTTCTGCTACTTGTACCACCAGTTCTCGAGTGGGAACAATAATTAAAACTCTAGGTGCATCGGTTTCTTTGAATTTCCATTGTTTTAAAACCGGTAGGAGGTAGGCCAATGTTTTTCCGGTTCCTGTTTGAGCAATGCCCATCACATCGCGTCCCGATAAAATAACCGGCATGGCTTTTATCTGAATGGGAGTGGGTTCTTGAAACCCCATTTCATCAATGGCTTTTTGTAATGATTTTGGAAGGTCAAATCGTTCGAATCCGGACATGCTTAAAATTTTGGCAAAGGTAGTCAATTTATCTGATGGGATATTTCTAAAAAAAAATCCCGCCACTACGGGCGGGATTCTGAATATTTAGGTAGGTCGAATTACTTTACCATCAATTTTTGAGTAGTCACCCCATTGATGTTCACAAAGTACAAACCACTTTCTAAAGTAGATACATTGATTTGTTCCACTTCTTTGACTTGGAATACTTTTTTTCCCGTCACGTCATACACTTCAACATTCACCACTTCGCTGAACTGTACAAAATCCTTAGCTGGGTTGGGATACATTACGAAGTTGTTTTTAACTAATGAATTAGCACTTAAGTCAAAGTTTTCGATAAAAGTTACGTTATCAAATCTCCAAGTACCAGTTACACCGTAATTTCCAGTTCCAGTTCCTGCTTCAGTAAATTGAGCCTGAGCATTAGATCTCATATACGCTTCATTAGCACCATAACTTAAAGTTGCATTTTGATTAAAAGCCATAGGTGAAAATATGGATACAATTTTAAATTTGAAATTTGGATTGTTGTTACAAGCTGCACAGCTTGTCAAATCCACAGCGAAATCATAAAAACTATCATGAGGAGAGATACCACCATCATTGTTTCCAAAAACAATCCAGTTAGTGCCATCTACACTATATTCAAACTGAGCAAACCGAGAACCAGTTCCTGAAGATCTGTGTTGAAAAGTAATACCAATGTTGGATTTTCCAGCAGTACTAACTGCTATCTCAATTCCTGCTGTACCTGAGTTTTCAGATTGTGCGGGATATGTAGCAGTGTTGAATCCTTTATCAGGCAAACCTGTTGCTCCGGCTGCAAATGAACCTGTTATGCCACCAATTAGACTAATCGTCCCAACACCCACTTGAGGGTCAAGCGAGTCATCATCAAAATTCCAGCTTGTGATAACTTCTTGTGCAGAAGCTTGAAAAGCCATTGCGGCAAATGCCATTAAAAAGTAATTTTTCATCATAGTTGTTTTTATTTATTATTTAAAGTTAAATTGCATTCCAATTCTTATTTGTTCGTTCCATCTCAAAGGATCCAATGATTCTTGCACCCCTAAGTTGTGAAAATATTGAGCTTTAATCATCGCATCAAATCCTTTAATTTGATAAGCCAAAGCTCCACACAATCTTTGCGATTTACCAGCAACTAAATCACTCAAATCCAGTTCTTCATAACGCAAAGATATAATACTTTTCCAAGGTTTATGGAAATAATTGACTTGTGAAAGCCAACCTCCGGCTAAGAAATAACCATTGGTTTGTGCGGGTGCTAAGCCGTGAAACAATGGGTCGCTAGGTGAAATTGGCTCCCCTCTCATTTGATGAATTTCAAATTGACCAGAGAAACCCATGTATTGAAAGGAGAAGTCCATTCCATAAACATATCGCTTTCCATCAATCATTTTTAAGCCATATTCCCCTTTAGAGCCGTCAGGAAAAGGTCGTCCTTCGGTGAGTTGTCTGTCGGTGTAACGTCCGTTTAAACCTAACTGAAACATAGGGATGGGAGAAACTCTATCATCAATTTCTCTATATCTATAACGACTGGGGTATGCAAAATCTACCCTTCCTACATATTCTAATGCACCGCTTGAGTCGTTGTCACCTCTCAATGAAATTTCACCCAAACCGGTGTAAGCTCCAACATATACATTGACAAGTTGTCTCAAAAAATCTTTTTTCAAAGTGATACCCACGTCACGTCTACTGAAAATATCACCTCTCACAATTTGAGCTCTTTGCCAGTATGGAGAAAAACTAAATGGATTTAGTGAACTTCTTGAATAATATAACTTTCCATACCCAAGTTCTACATCCATAAATTCTAATCCTTTATAGGTCACTCGGGCTTCCATTAATCCCGGGTTTTCAGGGTCAATTTCACCAGTAGCAGAAGAAGCTAAATCCACAAAATCCACTTGCAATTCATACTCCCAAGTATCGCCCACACGTCCTTCCAACTGTATTTGAGCATCTCGAAGTCTGAATCGGTCTTTATTTCGATTTTCACTGTAATCTTTTAAGTCTCTGTAATTATAATAAGTGGAAATAGCACCCGTAATTTCTAGTACATGGTTTCCATTAGAAATTGTTACTTGTGAATAACCAACAAAAGAGATAAAAATTAAAACAATAGTATAGTTGAAATTCATTAGGGTTGGGTTTCTGGATTAAGAAAATGATACACTCGTTGCATGTCATCAGAGAGAATTAAAAGAAATTTGCCATCGGCACTAAAACTAATTCCCTCCGGGTTAATCACTGGAATAACCCACTTTTGAATGACTTGATAAGTGGTTGGGTTGAGCTTAAAAATAGTTCTGTCTTCATCACTCAACAACCATAAAAAATTATTGTGATAAGTGGCCGCAGAAATATCTCTAGCCAAATGATTAAAATTGATTTCATTGACCAAATTCAAGTCTTTATCCAATTCGAACAAATAGATAGGATCCTTTTCCGTGAATAATAAAAAACGCTCCTTAGCCTCGTTATACACAAAAGCCTCATATGCTTTATTTCTTCCTCCAGTGTAAGGATGATGAACTGTTCTTTGTAATGTTAGGGTAGCATTGTCAAACACCCTGATTTTTCTAGTGAATTCTTCAACCACATATACTAAGTCCCCTTTGGCCCAAACGGCTTCGGTATCAAGTCCTTTGTAATCAGCAGTTCTAATTATTTTTCCCTTTTCATCGGTTTCATAAAGAAACCCATTGTCACTCACCATGAAGTAAGAGTTACTTTTCAAAGGGTTTAAACAGACGTCTGATGGCTCCTCAACCTCTGTCACGTACCAATTTAAAGGTTGCAAAGTAGATGCTTTTTGAGCAAAAGCTGTGAAACAACTGAGCCCAATCAAGAATAATTGTATATAATTTGTTTTTGGCATGGCTTAATTAATATTTCCTTCTACGGTGATGTTATCAAAACGATTATTCCCAGTAGCTCCTGTCGCAGAAGCACCTCCAAAAGAGATGGCAACTTTAAAATTAGGATTGTTATTAGCACCGGGAATCGAACTAAAATCTAAAGTAACGATATCATATACTGGCTCAATATTGGGTTCAAACGAGGTGACTGGTAAATTTTGTTGGATAAAGTTCGTGCCGTCAATACTGTAATAATAATTATGAATTCCTGCACCCGCCGCTGAAGATTTTGCAGTTGCAAACTTCATTATAATGTTTTTATAGCCTTGCGTAGGAGCTTCAATAATTAATTCTCGGGTGTCACTAGGATTTCTTAACCTAAGACCATTTCCTATCTCAGCTCCATTTCGGGCGTTCAATTCACTTCCAGGAATCACTCGGTCTGCATATCCAGCTCCAGTACCTGGGTAGGTAATAGCCGTTAAAGCAACATTGATCAGAGATTCATCCGCTTGAATCGCGTCGTTTAAATTCCCAGCGGGAAGGTTGTTAAAGTTCCAATAGTGTACTAAGTATAAATTAGGATCAATAGGCTCAGGCTCCGGTGCAGTGCCAGTGGGAATACCATCCAATGTTATATTGTCAAAACGGTTATTTCCAGTTAATCCATCAGCATTTACATCAAAAGAAATTTTGATTTTAAAGTTGGGATTGTTATTGGCTCCTGCAATATTAACAAAACTAAATTGTTGAATCACAAACAATGTAGAAACTCCCACTTGATTGTTTTGCAATCCTGTGGTTTGATAGGTAGTACCATCCAACGAATACGAAATAATTTGTTGTTGGGCTCCACTGTTCGTTCGCATCGCTGCATAAGAGAAAATAACTTCTTTATAACCCGTGGTGGGCATACTGATAATCAAATCTCCAGATGGATTTCTCAATCGAAGTGCACTGCCAGGTTCGCTTCCTAAACGTGCATTAAGTTCAGAACCTTCTAAAACACTGTCATAATCAATCCCAAAATATTGTATGCTAGTGCCCCCTGTAGATTGGGTGGGTGTGATTAAAGCAGCGTTGCTACTGATATTGTTAAAATCCCAATAATGAATGAGTTCGTAATCTGGATTGTCTATGACCAAAGAAGGGATGTCCCGGTCGGTGGTACAACTAACTATCACAGTTATTAAAAAGGATAGCGAAAGTAGTCTTGTAATCATTATGAAATTTTTGGCAAATGTAAAGTCCACATACCAATTGAATGTTACCAAAAAGTTAGGTTAATTTTGTTTGAATGTTACCAAAACGTTAACAACTAAAAAAAAACCTGCAATTTGCAGGCTTTTAATAAGTTGTTTACAAGTGTTTAAAATGATGTAACGATTTTTATAAAATCATCTGCTTTTAACGCAGCACCGCCAATAAGTCCGCCATCCACATCTTTTTGAGAAAAAATTTCAGCAGCATTATCGGGTTTTACACTTCCACCATAGAGAATGGACACCTTTTCAGAAACCTCACTACCGTATTTTCGGTGTAAGGTATCCCGAATAAAATCATGCATTTCTTGAGCTTGTTCTGGACTAGCCGTTTCGCCTGTGCCAATCGCCCAAACGGGTTCATAAGCCAAAATGATATTTTTCCAAGCACTCGCTGGTAAATGAAACAAAGCATCTTTGAGCTGTAATTCCACTACATTAAAGTGCTGTGCCGACTTGCGGTCTTTTAGTTCTTCTCCAAAACAAAAGATTATCTCCATTTCGTGTTTAAGAGCTGTGTCTACTTTTAGAGCTAAAGTCGCATCATTTTCGTGAAAATAAGCTCGGCGTTCAGAATGACCCAATATAACCACATTCACACCCACACTTTTCAACATGGATGCTGAGATTTCACCAGTAAAAGCTCCACCTTCCGCTTGATGCATGTTTTGAGCAGCCACTTCAATTTGAGTAAATTCCAAATGATCTGCCGCAGCAGCCAAATTCACAAACGTGGGAGCCACAATCACTCTGGCATCGTTATCTGAGGGAAGTTGTTGGATAAGTTCATTCAGAAGGTCTTCTGTTTCTTCTGCGTTTTTATGCATTTTCCAGTTGCCGGCTACGATTTTTTGTCTCATGGTTTTAGTTTTTTTAGAGTAGTTATCAATGTTTCGTCATCAGCTTCAATGGCACGATACAAAGCAATAGCTCCGTTGCTATCCACCACCATATACCTCGGAATCCAATCCAAATCAATGGCAGTACTGAAAGCACCACCTTTCCATTTCGATTGAATCAAAAAGTGTTCGCCGTTGACGTTATATTTTTCAATGCCTTTTTTCCAGCTTTCAGGGGTTTTGTCATACGAAAGAAATAGAAATACCGCATTAGGGAATTGCTTCTGTAGTGCTTCCACCTTCGGCATACCTTTGATACAGTCCGGACACCAAGAAGCCCAAACGTCAATCACTAGGGTTTTGCTTTTGTATTTTTGAAGAATGTCTGCAAAACTAATGGGACTTTCGTCCATAGTCAACATCACATCCTTCAACGCTTCTTCAGTAAAAGCTGTTTTTTGGGCTTTGCTACAAGAAGAAAGTCCAAGAGCAAGACAAAGGGTATACAAAAGTTTTTTCATAGTATTTTTATTTACAAAAGTAATGCTTTCAAGGAAAGTGTAACTTTATCTTTTCTTAAACATTTATGCCAATCGAATCTTTGGATCCAACCAAACATAAATAAGGTCTACCAATATATTAATAATCACAAAAGCAAAAGCAATCACCAACACCGCCCCCATAATCACGGGCAAATCCATTTGATTTAAAGCTTCCACAATCTCTTTGCCCAAACCATTCCATCCAAAAATATATTCAACAAAAACAGCACCCGCCAACATCGAGGCAAACCATCCCGATAGGGCCGTTACCACAGGATTTAATGAATTCTTCAAGGCGTGTTTGCTAATGATTTTTGCTTGACTCAATCCCTTGGCTTTGGCAGTTCTAATATAATCCATACTGAGGGTTTCCAACAAGGCATTTCGCATTAATTGAATCACCACACCTAGCGGACGAATCCCTAGAACAATCGCAGGAAGCAATAAATTCTTTAAAACCAAATAACTGCCTTCGCCATAATCATCGACTTCATATAAACTTCCAGTCATATTCAGCCCCGTGTATTCGTGAAGAACAAAACCAAAAAACCATGCAAAAAGTATCGCACTAAAAAACGAGGGAACGCTCATCCCTAGCGTACTAATCAAAGCGGTCACGCGATCAATCCAAGTGTTTTGATACAAAGCAGAAACAATACCCAAGAAGATACCTATCACGATGGCAATAATAATAGCACTCACCGCTAAAACAAGCGTGTTGGGAAGTGTATTTGCAATAATCTCACTCACTTTCTTGCCGCTCTTCTGAAAGCTTTCACGTAAATAGGGAAACTTCAAAGCCAGCGTCGTGTTTCTAATACTCAAAAGGGACACAGCACTATATTTTCCTTTCGTTAAATGGGTATAGTCTTCTGCATCATGACTGTGCAACGAAAGGGGAGCAAGGTCATTGAGATAATACAAATATTGTTTGAACAAAGGCTGATCAAATCCATACTTTTTTTTCACCCGTGCCAACTGTTCAGAGTTTTCATTTTGGTCAAGCATCATACGGGCGGGATCTCCAGGCAACACCGAAAACAATAGAAAAATCACAGTCACCACCCCAAAAAGGGTTAACAATCCATAACCGGCTTTTTCAAATAAATAGCGAATCATTTTGGGTTTTTAAATCTTTTCATCAGCAAGGCCACACCCCCTCCAAAAAGCAATATAAATATGAGAATCCCCCAAGATTGAGCAAACCATTTCGGCACCATGCCATCTTCCGTATGAAGGAAAACCAAAAAATAAGCTGTATAAAGAATCCATAGGATGGCAATGATTTTGCCAAAATTTAAAAAGACTTTTGTGAAGTGGTTCATATCTAAAGATGTTGTGTTAATCTCCCTTCTTGTTATAGGTGTTCACCAACCTTGCAATCACGCCGCTAATCGAAATTAATAAAATAAAAATACCCAACCCCATCGTCACATATTTGGGTAAAAAATTGCTTTGATGATGAATAAACAACAAACGATAGCCCATATAAATCATAAAGGCAGAGGCAAATACATTCCAAAACGTGAACGATTTTTTCATAAAGGGTTTCGTTTATCGTAAGGTTACTTTTTCAATGTCATTAAAATGTCTTTTCTCAACAATGGTTCCTTTTTCCAAAACAATAATGCTCGGGTTGGCCCTTTCAATGGTTTTGATGGTCGTCGCATCACAAAAGTAGAAATCAAACGTATGTCCGTGCTTGGCTTTCACGTTTTCAATGGTTGTGGCATCTGAAGAAGTTAGCCCTACAACCTTATAACCTTTGGCAGCAGCTTTCTGATGAAAATCCTCCAGCAATTGCAATCCTTTTTCTTCGGCTTTATTCAAATTGTAGGTAGTAAATATGATGAGTTTATCCTCCTGCATCAAGTCTTCAGTATAATCGCTGCCCTCTAGTTCCATAGTAAAATCATGAATAGGAGGGATGTATCCTTGCTTGATAAGCTTGTCTTTTCGGTCCACGAATTCAGCTCCATCGGGGATATTACCTGCCATCACATCGTCATAGCTAATTTCGGTATCCACACCATTCACGTTATATATAAAAATCATTTGGTATTCAGATTTTTCGGCATCATCAGGAATGGCCATGCCTTCCATGATGTTCGTTCCCACTTTATAGGCTCTAAAATCCATAAAAGGTAAATGCATCAAAACCACATACGCCAAAAGCAAACAAACAGTGTAAGAAAGAAATACAATCGAATTCTGTACCGTATTGTTAAAGAGGGGTTTGATGTATTTCAAGTTGAACATCAATACCAAAATCATCACCAACAGGATGATATCTTTAATAAAAGATTCCCAAGGCGTGAGTTTGATTGCATCGCCAAAACAACCGCAGTCGGTCACTTTGTTATAATACGCCGAATAAAAAGTCAGGAACGTAAAAAACACAATCATTAACAACAAACTCCACACGGTAAATTTGGCTTTAAATCCAATTAGAAGCATCACCCCTAACACCACTTCAAAAATAACAACTGCCACAGCAATCATCAAGGCATAGGGAATCAGCGAAGGGAAATTCAAAACGTTCTCAGCAAAATATTCTTCAAGCTTAAAAGAAAACCCCACGGGGTCGTTCAGTTTAATCAAACCGGAAAAAATAAACAAAGCTCCAACAAGAAAACGGGTAATGTGTGTGATAATTTGCATAAGGTTTGGTAGTATTTATTTAGCAAAGCCAAGGTGAATCAAAGCAAAAACGGCATAATTAATCATATCTTGGTAGTTGGCATCAATCCCTTCAGAAACGAGGGTTTTACCTTGGTTATCTTCAATTTGTTTGACTCGAAGTAGCTTTTGCAGGATCAAATCGGTTAAGGAACTCACCCGCATGTCACGCCAAGCCTCGCCATAGTCGTGGTTTTTGGCCTCCATAAGGTGTTTGGTCTCGATGATTTTTTCGTTGTATAACGCCAGAGCTTCCTCAGGTTCCAAATCGGGTTGGTCCACAACGCCTTTCTCAAGTTGAATAAGGGCCATGATTGAATAATTAATGATACCAATAAACTCTCCGGTTTCATCTTCTTGCACTTTTCTAACTTCATTTTGTTGCAAACTTCTAATGCGTTGGGCTTTGATAAAAATTTGATCGGTGAGGGATGGGAGGCGTAAAATCCGCCATGCAGTGCCATAGTCCTTCATTTTTTTCGTAAATAAATCGCGGCAAACGCCCACCACGGTATCATATTCCTGAGAAGTATTGCTCATTATTGCTGTATATTTGTCTTCGAGTTTCAAAAATACAATTATAATCAGAAGTAAGCGATACTCCAAACTTCATTTTTATGCTATTGAATCTAAAAGGCCAACTCTTCGACCTCTCCACACCCAAAGTAATGGGCATTTTAAACCTGACTCCCGATTCGTTTTATGATGGTGGACAGTACCTTGGTGACGAACAGTTTTTATTTCAAACCGAAAAAATGCTGCAAGAGGGAGCAACGTTCATAGATGTGGGTGCATTTTCTTCCCGCCCCAATGGCGAATGGATCACCGAAGAAGAAGAATGGCAACGTTTAGAGCAGCCTTTACAAGCTCTATTGCAATGCTTTCCCGAAGCGATGGTTTCCATAGATACCTTTAGAAGTGGGGTAGCAGCTCGTGCCCTAGACATTGGCGTGGCGATGGTCAACGATATCAGTGCAGGGCATTTAGACACCAATATGATGCCTTTGGCAGCACAACGA
>JBKBOP010000019.1:0-13571 GCA_046293575.1 Flavobacterium sp.
ATCATCTCTTTTGATAGCTTCATCCGGAATATCTAATGTAATGTGTTTTCTTTTGAAATGTACTGGGAGGTTATATTCCCAATCATAAAATTGAGATTGAGCAAAGACATAGACAAAATCAGAGATCTCACTTTTAGTGTTTTCATTAAAGGGATCATAACTTCCATCAAAACGAATGGTTCCCCCCAGTATTTTGATGGGGTCGTCATTTTGACCTTTCACAATTTTAAATTCATTTTTGGAGGGGAGCCACAAACCTAAAGTTGACTCAAAGTTAAAATAATGTAAGGAGCTAATGTCTAACACCCCTCTAATTCTATAAATAGCCTTTGCAATACCGAAGGTCTCGTCATCAACGAATAAAACACCTTCAAGCCCTCTGCGAAGGGATCTCTTTTTATTTTTAAAATAAACCAATTGTGTTTTTCGACCGTCAATTTTTACAGAATCTAACCATACAAAATGATAAGATTTTAATCCCAATTTTGAGATTGGATTTGTGTATTTCGTCTCGAATAACTCATACAAATTATTGTAAACAGATTGAGGTTGAAGATCGAAGGCAATAACTTCATATACTGGTTTTTTAAACCCAGACATTTTAGTACCTATCACTGTTTCTTTGAATTGTTCACCATTGAATTGATACTTTGAAGACTTTTCAAATTGAAAAAGATGTTGCTTTGAGATAAGCTCCTTGAACTTGAAAGAGGTAGAATCTGGGGTGAATTTTTTTTCCTTTTTGGAATAAGTTGAATCAATGGTTCCTTTGATAGAATCAGGAGTAGCAGTAACTACTAGTCTATGATAGCCGTTGTGCTTAAAAGTATTGAGCCTGATTTGTGGGTTGTTTGACGAAGCTCTTGCGTGAACTTTAAGAATGACAGCTTTCCCTTTTTCTGCTGCTGCTTGTGTGGTTTCTTCACGATTTTCCTTTGGTGTCAGAAGAATTTTCATCGGAACCTTGGGGTTCACTTTCACCACTTGTCTTTCATATCCCAAATACGATATCGTGACCACATCAATGGCAATTTCGCTTTTCCATTCAAAAAAACCATTTACATCGGTTAGTATCGAAATTCCTTTGGCATGTAGTGTTGCAAAAGGCACAGGCTTTTGAGTGTTACTATCTCTAACAATACCTTGGAATCTGAATTGAGACCAAGAGGACATGGATATGAGTAAGAATAAAAAGAGAAAATTTTTCATGTATGGGAAACCTGCCGCAAAGGTATAACAAACCAAAAAAAATCCGCCTGTTGGGCGGATTTTCATTAAACCTTCATGATTTCGGCTTCCTTGTTGTGAAGTACCTCGTCAATTTTTTTGATATGAGTATCAGTTAATTTCTGAACAGTTTCTTCGGCAGACTTGCAAATGTCTTCAGAAGTGCCGTCTTTTTCTTCCTTTTTGATGTCTGTATTGGCATCTTTACGAGCATTTCGGATGCTTATTTTAGCGTCTTCTGCTTCAGCTTTTGCCTGTTTTACCAAATCCTTCCTTCTTTCCTCTGTGAGAGGAGGTACCGAAATGATGATATTATCACCATTGTTCATCGGATTGAAACCTAAATTGGCAATCATAATGGCTTTTTCAATGGGATGCAACATACTTTTTTCCCAAGGAGTCACAGTGATGGTTCTCGCATCGGGAGTGTTGACGTTGGCTACTTGAGACAAGGGTGTTTGTGAACCGTAATAATCCACAAAAACACTACCCAACATTTGTGGAGAGGCTTTACCCGCTCTAATGTTCAAAAAGGCTTTTTCCAAATGACCAATGGAGGCCTCCATGGATTCTTTTGCCGTATCTATGATAAAATTAATTTCTTCGGTCATGACAATTCGGTTTTAAAATTTCTATTTATAAACGATTGAATTATATAGTCACTGTGGTTCCTATGGATTCTCCTTCACAAACTCTAAGGAGGTTGTTTTCTTTGTTCATATCAAAAACAATGATGGGAAGTTTGTTTTCTTGGCTCAAAGTAAAGGCAGTGGTGTCCATTACATTGAGGCCTTTGTTGAGAACTTCTTCAAAAGAGATATAGTCAAATTTCACCGCATCTTTGTTTTTTTCAGGATCAGAGGTATACACGCCGTCTACTCTAGTTCCTTTTAAAATAACGTCGGCTCCAATTTCAACCCCTCTCAATACTGCTGCAGTATCTGTAGTGAAATAGGGATTTCCTGTTCCGGCACCAAATATGACAATCCTTCCTTTTTCGAGATGACGCACCGCTCTTCTTTTAATGTAGGGTTCTGCAATCGCTTCAATTTTTAACGCGGTTTGCAAACGGGTCAACATTCCGGCATCTTCTAAAGCACTTTGTAAAGCCATACCGTTGATAACAGTAGCTAGCATTCCCATGTAATCTCCTTGCACTCTGTCCATGCCATTGCTGGCAGCAGCCACCCCTCTGAAAATATTTCCGCCCCCGATAACGATAGCAATTTCAATACCAAGTTCATGGATTTTTTTGATTTCCTGTGCATATTCATTCAGTCTTTTTGGGTCAATGCCATATTGTCTTTCGCCCATTAAGGCTTCTCCACTAAGTTTAAGAAGAATGCGTTTATATTTCATTAGATGGTTTGTTTGTGGTGCAAATATAGAGATTTTAAGTTTTTTAAAACCATCGTTTTTATTCCTTTTGGCCTTTGTCAATAAATTTTTCATGCGACTTTTTGGCCGTTTCATAGCCAATAGTAAAAATTTCCTTCATACGTTGTTTATTAGTCTCAAATGTATTGTATCGACAAAGTTCTCTGGATTCAATCAACCAATCACAGTGTTCAAATTTTGAAATGTTGCTTTTTGCAGAGAGCAAATCAAAAGCTCTAGCAGTGACAGCTTTGATGGAGTTTAAATCCTTAGGAGTTATGGATTGTATTGGACTTACATACACTCCGATTAAAGTTTCACACTGATCTCTAAGTAAATCGGTTGGGAAGTGATTTAAAATGCCGCCATCACTGTATAAATTGCCATCTATTTCAAAAGGTGACATAACCCCTGGAAATGAAGCGGAGGCCAAAATAGCATCTTCAATTTTAGTATCCTCACTAAATACTTTCAATTTACCTGCCACCATATCCGTGGCTGTAATTAAGGTTTTTATTTTTAAGTCTTTAATTGTGGCCTCGCCGAAAATTTTTGTAAAATAACTTTTGAAAGCACCACTGTCAATAAATCCTGGCTTGGTCAATGTGAAGTGCTTCCAATGAAAAAAGTAAATGGATTGAAAAAAATCGAGAATTTCGTCAGGGGTTTTTCCAAAACTATATAACGAAGCGACTATGGAACCGGCACTACTTCCAGCCATAATTTCGGGTTGACAATCAATCTCATCTAAGTATTTTAAGACACCTGCATGAGCAAGGCCTTTGGAGCCACCCCCTGAAAGAGCCACTCCTATTTTATATTGTGTTAGGTTCAAAATCTAAGATTTTACTCATCGAAAGTACAAAAGTTTCTTGTAACATTTGTAACAAACTCAATAATATGAAAGTGCTACCTTTGCCAAAATTGTATCATCATGAATAACCTAATTACTCAAGCAATCCATCAAAGTATTTCATATACAGACTATAGAAATCTCATTAGAAATTTGTTAGCAGAAGGAAAATCTACTGGAAACCAGCAGTCTGAAGAACTTACAAAATACAGTGAGTTAAATGAAGTTCGAATGAATCGACTGGACAAGACCATCTTTGTTACAGAAGAGGTGGAAAACGCATTGAACCAACTTCAAGGGGAGTATACTTGGTTAGTAATTACCGAAGGTTGGTGTGGTGATGCTGCTCAAATACTTCCAGTTTTAAATAAAATGGTATCATTTTCTTCCAACATTAAGATGAAAATCGTTTTAAGAGATGAGCATGACGAATTAATGAATCAGTTCCTTACCAACGGTTCCAAAGCGATTCCTAAACTTATTGTGATTAAAAATGCAACTCAAGAAGTTCTTGCTCATTGGGGGCCACGTCCTGAAGGGGCTACCCAACTTATCATAGATTATAAAGAAACACACGGCATCATTGATGAAACTGCTAAAACCAATCTTCAAAAATGGTATTTGCAAGACAAAGGACTTAGCATCATGAACGAAGTAGTTCATTTGATGAAAGAGGTAGAAACAAAAATTACTACCGAAGCGGTTTAACTACTAATTTTTCTGAGGAAGATATACCACCGGGATTACAACCAAGAGCCCCTTCTGGGATTTCTATGTTTAGATTGTTGTAATAGTCCACCCAAGCAGGGAAAAAATCTTCTGAATCGGGTTGCTTGAAAGTCATGGGCGTTAGTTCGAAAAACGGGGCACCATAGGCCTCCTTAAAAGCATCATAAATCAATTCTGAACAATAGTATTTTCCATTGTCATAGAGGTATTCGTCGTCATAAGGAAGTCCAAGTTGTTCTTTAGAAAAGGAAACTATTTTTGGAATCAGCTTTCGGTATTTCTTTTTTAATCGTCCGTAGAACATGGGTGATGAGGTGTTTTTAGCAAAAGCTTCAAACGTCACCATTCTCACAGCAGTTCCTGCGGCTTCTAACACAAAAACACTGTCTTTTTCTATAATGACCAGTCCCAAATGACTAAAATCATTCCCATCAAAACCTTCGGTCACAGCATGAATAGCTTCACACAATACTCCACAATTCATTTTTTGAAAAAGGAGGTCTCCGGTTTTTAGTTGTGATGATTGACACCAAAGTGACATCACACTAAGAAATGAAGGGATAAGGTAGAAAATGCGACTCATGGTTTTATTTTACTAGCTTTTCTGATGGTTTTGGGGGCACGACTACCGTGAAATGCCCTTAGCACTTCAACTTTGTTCGTTCTTATGCGATATTTAATTAGATAAGAACCTAAAATTAAATTTCGATACATTTTTGTTTTGGTTTCTAAATGTCGACATTCCGGGTGAAGTAAATATTCCCTTTCAAGATTTCTAACCCTATTTCTTAAATCTTCATAAAATTCTAACGCTGCTTTTTCACCAAAATTAGCTTCTCCGTACTCAAAAATGGCTTGTAAATCGTTTAAATAAAATATAGATCGAATTACTTTTTTCGGTTCAATCTCCATTCTTGGAATTTTTTGTCAAATTCTCTTTCGTTTAAAAATTCACATCGCTCAGCTTCTTTAATCAAAGAATTAAGATCCTCTTGCGGCATGGGTTTGCCGGGAATAGCCAAGTTTTTTGATGTGTTTTTTAAAGTTTTCATAGCAAATATGATAGATAGTAAAATTACGAAAAAAATAAATGTGGAATACTATTTTGTTAAAGACGATTCAAAATCTAAAGGTATAACCGAATCTTCAACTGTAAATTTTCCAATTTTTGTCCTTCTCAAAGCTGTAAGATGTGCTCCTGAATCTAAAGCCTTTCCAAAGTCATGGGCTAAGGAGCGAATGTAGGTGCCTTTGCTACACACCACATGAAAGTCAACTTCAGGCAAGGCAATTCGGGTAATGTCAAATTCATAAATGGTGGTTTTTCTACTCACCATTTCAACCTCGGTTCCGGCACGGGCATGTTCATACATGCGTATGCCGTCTTTTTTAATGGCAGAAAACACCGGCGGTTTTTGGTCTATTTCCCCTAAAAATGGCTGTATAGTGTTTTTGATTAGTTCGTCGTTTAGATGTTCAGTGGGAAAGGTCTGGTCGATTTCGGTTTCTAAATCATAGGATGGAGTGGTTGCACCCAGATAAAAAGTGCCGGTATACTCCTTGACTTGACCCTGTATTTCTGTTATTTTTTTGGTGAATTTACCCGTACAGATAATAAGCAATCCTGTAGCCAAAGGATCTAAAGTTCCCGCATGGCCAATTTTGAATTTTTTGGGGAGGTCAAACTTCCTCTTGAGAGCATACTTGATTTTATTTACAGCTTGAAACGAAGACCAGGTAAGTGGTTTGTCTATGAGCAAGATTTGCCCTTCTAAAAAGTCTTCGGCAGTCTTCAAAAGTTTGTTATTTGATATAAATAAAATAAATCAATAGCAGTGCTCCAGCAATAATTCGATAATATCCCCACGGCTTGAATCCATATTTTTTAATGACTCCAATAAAAAATTTAATTGCAAAAACAGCTACAACAAAAGCAATCAGATTTCCCCAAACAAAAATGCTGATGTTATCGGCTTGTTGTAGTAACTCATACCCTTTTAATTGCGAAACTTCATAGGTTTTTAAAAAAATGGAATACACCGTTACTGCCAACATCGTAGGAACTGCT
The DNA here is from genome assembly GCA_046293575.1 of Flavobacterium sp. Lineage (GTDB taxonomy): Bacteria > Bacteroidota > Bacteroidia > Flavobacteriales > Flavobacteriaceae > Flavobacterium. The sequence goes on from JBKBOP010000019.1 coordinate 6,255, forward strand.
AGAAAAAAAGAAAATTCAGCAGCGGTTTCTCGGGTAAGCCCTTGTTGCATCCCACCAATTATTGAAGCAGCAGATCTACTTGTCCCCGGCATCATGGCCAAACATTGCCAAAAACCAATCGCAACCGCCTTTTTTACAGTTATATCTTCTTCATGGATGACCGTTGGATTTTTGAAAAAATTATCTACAAACAATAAAACCACCCCACCGATAATTAATACAATGGCTATGGGAATGGGATCCCCTAGTACGGCATCAATTTTATCATCAAAGAGTTTTCCAAGTATGAGAGCTGGCACCACAGCAGCAGCCAATTTCACATAAAATTGCCATTTAGTAAAATCAAAAAACTTTCTCCAGTACAATACGACTACCGCCAATATGGCTCCAAACTGAATAGCAACTTGAAAAAGTTTTACAAAATCATCTTCTTGAATGCCAAAATAGGAACTTGTGAAAATCATGTGAGCCGTGGAGGAAACCGGAAGGTATTCGGTGAGTCCTTCCACAATGGCGATAAGAATGGCTTGTATTAAATCCATGTAAGTTTGTTTACAAAATGAGTTGGTTACTGTTTTTTGGGTCTTTTCATTATTGAATACACCACAATTCCAAATCCAGCCAATACCAGTGTGGGAGCCAATCGAATTCTTCTGAAATTGAAAATGTCTTCATTAAAATCATTGGGGTCATCCACAGCACCACCACTCATTAGAATATATCCAATAGCTATCACGCCCAAACCTAACAAGAGAATTTTATAATTTACTTTATGGAATAAAAAGTATTGAGTTGTTTCTTTTTTCGATTTCATGCAGTTAGTATAAGTCGTCAGTTCTTAAATTTAAAAAACGTTGGGTTGCGAAGAATGTACTAATCCAAGAAATGAGAACTCCCAAGACTAAAACTCCTAATAATACAGCCCCCACAATGATAGGTTCATCCCATAACCCTAAATTAGGAAAATGAAGTTCGATATAGTACAACACTCCCAAAATGGCTACTATAGCTAAAAGAGCACCAAAGACTCCCAGCTTAATACTTCTCCAAATAAATGGTTTTCTGATAAAGGATTTTGTAGCACCCACCATTTGCATGGTTTTGATGATAAATCTATTAGAATAAATAGATAAACGCAAGGAACTATTAATCAATAAAACGGCTATCAAAGCCAAAAAACCAGAGATGCCAAGAATCCAATAGGTAATTATTTTAATGTTTTCATTGACTAAATCTACCAAGTGTTTATCATAGACGATATCTGAAACCATTCTATTTTCAAGAATATCAGCTTCTAATTTCTTGATGCTATCATTGACTACATAATCGGCTTTAAGGTGGATGTCATAAGAGTTTTGCAACGGGTTAAAACCTAAAAACTGCATAAAGTCTTCGCCAATAATGTCTTTGTGTTGTGAAGCGGCTGTCTCCTTGGATACGAAATCATAAGATTTAATGCTTTCCCATCTTTTAAGTCGTTCTCCAAAAGCTGCGACTTCTTCTTTAGTAGCTTGGTCTTTAAAATAAACCGACATGGGGATTTGTTCTTTAAAATCGTCTGATAGCTTTTTTGAATTAATAATAAATAATCCAAGTAATCCTAAAAGGAATAGGACTAAAAAAACACTGAGAACTACTGAAAAATAGGAAGAAATCAAACGTCGTTTCTGGTATTTTTCAAAAGAAGATGCCATATAGTATCGATTTGTGGGTAAAAATAAAAAAACTATTTAGGATGCAAGGGTTTATAACGGTCAAAGTTTTTGGTTTAGTGTAATAAACGTAAATTTGCTCGTAATTATTAGAGCAAATACACTTTTCAACTTTTAGAATTAGAATCAACTGATGAAATATTTCCACGATCAAATTGAAGCCAAGTGGCAAAAATACTGGGCAGAACACCAAACCTTTAAAGCTGAAAACACCACAGATGCACCCAAATATTATGTGTTAGATATGTTTCCCTATCCCTCTGGTGCCGGACTTCATGTGGGGCATCCGCTGGGCTATATCGCCTCAGATATTGTGGCGAGATACAAAAGACATCAAGGATATAATGTGTTGCATCCACAAGGTTACGATTCATTTGGATTACCTGCAGAACAATATGCCATTCAAACCGGTCAACACCCTGCAGTGACCACCGAAGCCAACATTAAAAGATACCGTGAGCAATTAGATAAAATTGGTTTTTCTTTTGATTGGAGTCGAGAGGTACGCACTTCAAATCCTGATTATTACAAATGGACCCAATGGATATTTATTCAATTATTTGAATCCTATTACTGTAAACAAGCTCAGAAAGCTTTCCCAATATCAGAATTAGTCAAGGTTTTTGAAGCTGAAGGAAATGCGAATGTGGATTTGGTATGCGATGACGGTGTGAAAATCTTTTCTGCCTCAGAATGGAAGGACTTTTCTTCTGAAAAAAAACAAGAAATTCTCTTGCAGTACCGCCTCACTTACCTCGCTGAAACCGAAGTGAACTGGTGTCCTGCTTTAGGAACCGTTTTAGCCAATGACGAAATTGTTAATGGCGTCTCTGAACGCGGGGGACATCCGGTGATTCGCAAAAAAATGACGCAGTGGAGTATGAGAATTTCTGCTTATGCCGAACGTTTACTACAAGGACTTGATGAGATTGATTGGAGTGAATCGTTAAAAGAATCACAGCGAAACTGGATTGGGAAAAGTGTGGGGGCGTCAGTAAAGTTTCAGATTTCTGGTTTCAAGTTTCAGGTTGAGGTGTTTACTACGCGACCTGACACCATCTTTGGGGTAACCTTCATGACGTTGGCTCCAGAGCATGAATTGGTGGCTCAAATCACCACGCCAGAACAAAAAGCAGCAGTGGAAGCGTATGTTGAAGCCACTGCAAAACGTTCTGAAAGGGAACGCATGGCTGATGTCAAGACGATTTCTGGAGTATTTACTGGAGCCTATGCTGAACATCCCTTTACTAAAGAACCCATACCCATTTGGATTGGCGATTATGTGCTGGCCGGTTATGGAACGGGTGCCGTGATGGCTGTTCCCTGCGGAGATGAACGGGATTATGCTTTTGCAAATCATTTCAAGGGAGTGAAAGGGATGCCTCCTATCAAAAATATTATCAGCCCCCTTCCCGAAGCCTCGGGACCCGAAGGGGGAATTGACACCTCTGACAGTATAATTGAAAATGAAGCCTATTCAAAAAAAGAAGGTTTTGTTCTAAAAAATTCCGACTTTTTAAATGGATTGGATTATAAAAAAGGCACCCAAAAAGCCATTGAAGAATTAGAACGTATTGATGCCGGAAAAGCCAAAGTGAATTACCGACTCAGAGATGCGGTTTTTTCCAGACAACGCTATTGGGGAGAGCCCTTCCCGGTGTATTATGTGAACGGGATGCCCCAAATGATTGACGAAAAACACCTACCCATTCGTTTGCCGGAAGTGGAAAAATACCTCCCCACTGAAGACGGTCAACCTCCTTTGGGCAACGCGACCCATTGGGCTTGGGATTGTGAGCAGGGTACCGTGGTGAGTAATGAGTTGATTGATCACGAGAACGTTTTCCCATTAGAATTAAACACCATGCCAGGTTGGGCAGGCTCTTCGTGGTATTGGTTGCGGTATATGGATGCCCAAAATGAAAAGGAGTTTGCCTCCCAAGACGCCTTAAACTATTGGGAAAACGTCGATTTATATATTGGTGGTAGCGAGCACGCCACTGGACATCTATTATATTCTCGTTTTTGGAATAAATTTCTAAAAGACCGTGGCTTTATCAAAACCGAAGAACCCTTTAAAAAACTGATCAATCAGGGGATGATTTTGGGGATGAGTGCGTACGCATATAGGTTGGTAATTACACTCAAACTTAACAAAGTGCTTAATGGAACTATAGAATCTAAGGCAGTTTTCAATGTTTTTATTTCAAAAAATGATTTAGATAACTATAGAAAAAACAAAGTGCTTCCTTTTGAAATTAGAACTAAGATAAATCAATTAACTATTCAAGAAATACATGATTTGATTTACAACGAAAACACTGTCATAGAAGAATTGTCAGAAAATAAATTTCTGATAAACATCAATAATGAAGAATATGAATTTATTTCTTATTTTGATTTTGACCCATATCTAATAGATTTGTCAGTGATTAATGAAATTACTAATGAATTATCTTTTGAGGATTTTAAAAATAACAAATTATATTGGAGCGATACAGATGCTGAGTTTGTTTTAGAAAACGATAAATATATTGTAGGTCGCGAAGTCGAAAAAATGTCAAAATCCAAATACAACGTTGTCAACCCTGATGATATTTGTACAGAATATGGAGCCGACACTTTGCGATTGTATGAAATGTTTTTAGGTCCGCTGGAGCAGGCGAAGCCCTGGAACACTGCCGGAATTTCGGGAGTGTACGGCTTTTTGAAAAAGTTGTGGAGGTTGTATCATTCCGGTCAGGAGGAGACATTTTTTGTATCCAATGAAGCACCGTCAGCCGAATCTTTAAAAACCTTACATAAAACCATTAAAAAAGTGACCGAAGATATCGAGAACTTTTCTTTTAATACGTCGGTGTCTCAGTTTATGATTTGCGTGAATGAATTATCACAGCAAAAATGCAATCATAGAGCGATTTTGGAACCCTTGACAATTTTGATTTCGCCGTATGCTCCTCATATTGCTGAAGAATTATGGAGTGCTATGGGGCACCAAGGTTCAATTTCAAGAGTGCCTTTCCCAAAATTTGAAGAAAAATACTTGGTGGAATCGGAGAAAGAATATCCGGTTTCGTTTAACGGAAAGACTCGATTCACTATAAATCTTCCGCTGGATTTAACAACGGAACAAATTCAGGAAAGAGTAATGGCAGACGAGAGAACCCAACAACAGTTGCAAGGACGTGAACCTAAAAAAGTTATCATCGTGCCCGGAAAGATTATTAATCTGGTAGGATAAAAAAAAGAGCGGCTCATTTTGAACCGCTCTTTTTCATAGTAACGCAACGTTTATCGGTTTTGTACCAAAGAACTGTTGGTCCATTTTTTAACTTCAGCAATGCGGTAATCGTTATAATCAACTTCTGAAAGTTCAGAACCAGTCCAAAAGAACCATTTCCCAATTTTCTTTCCGTCTTCATATTGACCCATGGCTACTTTTTTTCCGTTCTCATCATAAGAAACCCATTGTCCATGTACCTTTCCGTCTTTATAAAAACCTTGTTGCTGAACAGTACCATTTTCATGGTAAAAGGTGGATTTTACCATTTGGTCAACCACTTCATGTTTTGCATTATCTTTTTCTTGAGCTGTCATTACACCTGTAACGAACAATGCTGCTATCCATAAATTTTTCATACTTCTATTTTTACAGGTTAAGAATATTAAATCAAAGATAATAAATAAATTTACACAGAAGACACATTCGCTTAACAATTTGGTAACATTGAATAAAATTTAACATTGTTGTATTTAATAGTAATTTAATGGAATAACGTACTATCATTGAAATCGCCCTGGGTTTTTACAACGATAATGGAAACAAAATACTACTTTTGTACCGCAAAAAATTAGTCAAATTATGTATAGATCACATACTTGTGGAGAGCTCAATCAATCCCATATCAATCAGAAAGTTACCCTCTCTGGATGGGTTCAAAAATCGAGAAATAAAGGGTTTTTGATTTGGGTCGACCTCAGAGACCGTTACGGAATTACCCAGTTGATTTTTGATGAATCCAGAACCGCCCAAGAGGTATTTGCTGCTGCTGCTGGACTCGGACGAGAATTTGTGATTCAAGTGATCGGTACTGTGATTGAACGCGAGGCCAAAAATCCTAATCTTCCCACGGGGTCAATTGAAATTTTGGTGGAGTCATTGACGGTTTTAAATGAAGCGTTAGTGCCCCCGTTCACCATAGAAGACGAAACTGATGGTGGTGAAGATATTAGAATGAAATACCGCTACTTGGATATCCGAAGAAATCCAGTGAAAAATAATTTATTGTTCCGTCACAAAGTCACTATGGCTGTGCGTAATTATTTGTCGGCTGAAGGGTTTTGTGATATTGAAACGCCTTACTTGATAAAATCTACTCCAGAGGGAGCCAGAGATTTTGTAGTGCCTAGCCGTATGAATGACGGACAATTTTATGCTTTGCCACAATCTCCTCAAACTTTTAAGCAATTGTTGATGGTGGGGGGCATGGACAAGTACTTCCAAATTGTTAAATGTTTTAGAGACGAAGATTTACGTGCCGACCGCCAGCCGGAGTTTACACAAATTGACTGTGAGATGGCTTTTGTGGAGCAAGAAGATATCTTGAATACTTTCGAAGGCTTGACTCGCCATTTATTAAAAGAAATCAAAGGAGTTGAGGTAAGTCAGTTTCCAAGAATGACCTATGAGGAGGCGATGAATACCTATGGAAACGACAAACCCGATATTAGATTCGGAATGAAGTTTGGAGAATTGAATGATATTGCACAACACAAAGATTTTACAATTTTCAATCAATCAGAATTAGTGGTGGGGATTGCTGTTCCTGGTGCTGGAAGTTATTCCAGAAAAGAAATTGACGCCTTGATTGACTGGGTAAAACGTCCGCAAGTGGGAGCCACCGGCATGGTCTTTGTAAAGTGTGAAGCCGACGGAAGCTTCAAATCTTCTGTGGATAAATTCTATGATCAAGAGGATTTAAAAAAATGGGCAGAACGCACCGGAGCACAAACTGGTGATTTGATTTTAATACTTTCCGGAGATGCCGATAAAACCAGAGGTCGTCTGAGTGCTTTGAGAATGGAGTTAGGAAACCGCATGGGATTGCGAAAATCAGATGAATTTGCACCTTTGTGGGTGGTTGATTTTCCTTTGTTGGAGTGGGATGAAGAAAGTGGCAGGTACCACGCCATGCACCATCCGTTTACATCACCTAAACCGGAAGATTTTAAATTGTTAGAGACGGATCCCGGAAAAGTGAGAGCTAATGCCTATGACTTGGTATTGAATGGTAATGAAATTGGAGGGGGTTCTATCAGGATATTTGACAAACAATTACAAAGCAGCATGTTTTCACTTTTAGGATTTACTCCAGAAGAAGCCGAATCTCAATTTGGATTCTTGATGAATGCCTTTCAATTTGGAGCTCCGCCACATGGAGGTATTGCCTTTGGATTGGACCGATTGACAGCTATTTTAGGCGGACAAGAGACTATCAGAGATTTCATTGCCTTCCCAAAAAACAACAGTGGAAGGGATGTGATGATTGATGCACCGTCCATCATTGCCAAAGAACAATTAGATGAATTACATATACAAGTAAAG
>JBKBOP010000019.1:13670-26406 GCA_046293575.1 Flavobacterium sp.
ATGAAACCACTAAAAAGTCTGAAAATCAATAATTTTTATCAAAAAGTAACAATTTTTTAACACTCACAATCTTATTTCACTTACCTTTGTGCTTTATTAATTTTTTATCGTTTTACAATGCGAACAGGTACAGTTAAATTTTTTATTGAGTCTAAAGGTTTTGGATTCATTACTGATGAACAAACAGGTGAAGACATTTTCGTTCACGCAACCGGAGTTAAAACCGAAGGGTTAAAAGAAGGTGACCGTGTAAGTTATGAAGAAGAAGAAGGCAGAAAGGGTAAAGTAGCTGCCCAAGTGGTAGTGATTGACTAATAGTTCAGATTACCGAATGCGAGTTAACGCCCCAATTTTTATTGGGGCGTTTTTTTATGATGAAACGTTAGTCTTCTTATTCAAAAAAAAATATATTTGTAATCTTCAACTCAACCGACAATGAAAAGAATTTATTTCCTACTACCATTTATTACTGCTTTTTTCTTATTTGCTCTATACTCATGCGAAACAGAACCATTAGATCCTGTATTGGCTCAAGAAATTGGAAATAATCAAAATAATCCCGGTGACGGAAATAACAGTGGTCCAGCTTTACCTGGGGATTACTGGCCAAGAGCGGTGAACAATACTTGGAATTATAACGATAATGGTATTAACAGTGAAGTGAAAATGCAAAACTTTGAGACCATTAGTGGACAGTCATGGATAAAATTTTCAGATTTTTTTGGTTCATCTGTGTTAGGAGAAGATGTTCAACTCACCGCTTGGATGAGAAGAAATGTGAATGAATATATTGTTAGACAATCTGTAATTATTCCTGCTGACGATGAAATTGGTTTCCCTCAAATTACCGTTTCCCCCATGAATGTTATTGTACTAAAGCAACAATTAAATGAAGGAGATACATGGGTGCAAACCGCTTCGCAAACCGTAACTATTGCAGGTGGAACATCCTCTACAGAGACGGTTACTTTTAATGGTAGGATATTATCAAAAGATCAAACTTTTTCTGTGGGGGGCGTTAACTATGAAAACGTCATTCATGTGAGATTAGACCAGGTTTCATCACTTGGGTCAACCTCTACCCAATACTGGTTTGCTAGAGATATTGGTATCGTAAAACAAATTTCTACGTCTGAAGGACAAGTTTTGTCTTCTTGGGAACTAGTGAATTACACTTTAAACTAGAATTTCTTAAAGCTGAATTTGCCTTTCAATTTGCTGGTCTAGTGAAATGAAAGTTTCAGTCCTTGACACACCTGGAATCGCTTGTATTTTTTTATTGAGAACAACCATCAAATGTTCATTGTCTCTGCAAAGAATTTTGATTAGAATCGACCAATTTCCTGTTGTGTAATGACATTCCAATACTTCTGGGATTTTTTTGAGTTCTTTAACCGCTTCGGCATTGCTAGATGCTTTGTCAAGATAGACACCAATAAATGCAACCGTTTTGTAACCCAAAACTACTGGATTCACGATCATTTTGGATCCACTTATCACTTTGGCTTCTTCTAGTTTTTTAAGCCTTTGATGAATGGCAGCACCTGAAATACCTATTTTGTTGGCGATTTGTAAAATCGGTTTTCTAGCATCATCCATCAATTGTCGAAGAATTTCTTTATCGATACCATCTATTTCAATTTGTAATGATTTTATCTTCATGAATTGTGATTTGTTTTATAAAATTCAAAAATAGTTATTTTTTTAAATCATTTTTTAGTTTTGAGTTGATATTTTGAACAGCATTAGATAGGCTTGTTCAAACGGAACAAATCCATTTTTGGGACGTTGCTTTTATAAAAAAGTGTAAATTTGTTTTGCTACCTATAAATATGACAAGAAATGATTCAAAAAAACCTTATTCTATTTTTATTACTTATTAGCTGTTTGGGTTGGACACAACAGACCGATTCATTGAATAAAAGTGTGCTTACCAAGGGCACAATAGATAAACAATTCGATTATGTTGTTCAAAAATCAAACAATTTTCAAGAGTATAAAGTAGTTAAAAAAGAACATTTGGATCACCTTAAAAAAGGGAGTATAGATTCTATTTCAAAATATAAGGTGTCTATCAACACCTTAACTGAAGAGCTTCAAAAAAATGAAAATTATACAAATGGTCTTGAAAAAGAAAAGATTTATTTAGAAGCCAACATAAAAGAAATGACTGAAGATAAAGATCAAATTCTGTTTTTAGGTGTATCTATGTCAAAAGCCTCCTATAATGTATTGGTATTTTCAATTATTGGAATTCTTTTGATTCTACTTTTATTTTCGATGTATCGAATGAGAAGTGCCTTGGTTACCTCAAAAGATTCTAAATCTACATTAGCGAAACTAGAGGAAGAATTTGAAGAGTATAAAAAGCGATCCATGGAAAAAGAGCAACTCCTTGGCCGTAAATTACAAGACGAAATCATCAAACAGAGCAAGACCAAAAAATAAACTAGCTACCCACGTTATTTGGATTATAACCTAAATACGAAACTTCTTTTTCAGTAAAAACAATTCCATAGGATTCTAGCTCTTTCAGCAAAGGTTCGTAGACTTCACTTTTGATGGGCATCTGAACTCCAGGTGTTTTTATTTTTCCGTTAAGTATCAAAAGCGTGGCCATGGCAACGGGTAAACCAACTGTTTTTGCCATTGCGGTGTAGGTTTGGTCATCACCAATGCACACCATGCTACTGTCAATTTGTTTTAAAACACCCTTCATTTCATAACCAAACTTATGACACATAACAATCATGTCTTTGTCATCATTTTTTAATTTCCATTTTTCAGCAAGAATACTTTCAAGAAATTGTGCCGGAGTAGCCTCTTTTAATCCACTTTTTTTGTCAGGATTAAATAAATCTAATTCAGCAATTTTATCCCACATCACATCATCTTGATCAATTTTCAGATAATGTCTTAACTTTAGTTCAACGGAATCTGTGGGATGATAAGGTAAAAAAGCATTAGTAAAATCTCTGTAGCTCATGTTTTCAGAATCCTCCAGTGTATAACTGTCATCGGTCATGCCTAATTGCACCAACATATCCCAAGCTTTTGAAAAACCTACTTTTCTGAGCGTACCTCGATACATGGTCAAGATGTTGTCTAAACCATACACACTTCTATACTTTAAGGAGTCTCTGTTAGCATATCCCTCAAATCTTCCATAATCCTCAACTTCCAAAAATTCAGTACGTCTGAATAACTTATTATAGGGGATGTATTTGTATTTGCCCTCTTGAATAAATTTTGACACACCACCCTGACCTGCCAAAACAACATTTCTAGGGTTCCATGTAAATTTATAGTTCCATAAATTAGAATCACTTTCTGGAGCCACTAATCCACCACAAAATGACTCAAATAAGATTATTTTCCCACCTTTTTCTCGAATGTCATCAATCACTTTCATAGCACTCATATGGTCGATACCCGGATCTAATCCAATCTCGTTCATAAATATCAATCCAAGTTCTTTAGCTTGAGAGTCCAAAGCCCTCATGGCTAGACTGATATAGGAAGCAGTCACTAAATGTTTTTTGAATTTGATACAGTCTTCAGCAACATCAATATGCAAATGAGCAGGCAGCATGGAGATGACAATATCGCAATTTGAAATGGCATCATTTCTCAAGGAAACATCGTTAATGTTTAATTGAATGGCACGTGCATTGGGATGGCCCATGGTTTTTTTCTGTGCTAAATCAAGAGATAAATCTGCAATGATAATTTGGATGTTTTCTGCTTCAGACTTATCCAACAGGTATTTAATCAATGAAGAGGCTGACCTACCGGCACCAATAATTAATATCTTTCTCATAATAGTAAAAAAATCACACGAATGTAATGAATTGTTATATTCGTAACAAAACAATGAGTGTTAATTCTTATTATGAGTTTATTTTTAATCCTTAATTTTGAAAAAAACATGAAATCATACATACTTTGGGGTTGTTTTTTTGGTGCAACGGCAGTAATTTTTGGTGCTCTTGGAGCTCATGCACTGAAGCAACATCTCAACGCTGAACAATTATTGAGTTTCGAAACAGGAGTTAGATATCAAATGTACCACGCCTTAGTGTTACTGCTCATTGGCTTTCAAAATCAACATTCGAAATCTCATTCAAAAACGCTTTTAATATTTCTTGTTACGGGAATTTTTCTGTTTTCTTGGAGTATTTATCTGTTAAGTACCCAATCTATATTGGATGTTAATTTTTCCTTTTTAGGCCCCATAACTCCGATAGGTGGAGTACTTTTAATTGTTTCTTGGATATACCTTGCAGTACTGTTTATGAAAAGAAAAACCGGAAAATCAGATAATTTGAACACCCAAAGAAATTAATTTTTACCTTTGCATTCAATTTATTAAGCAACACAAGTTAATTTTTATGGAGAACTACGCTCAATTTACGAAAACGATTTCGTTAGAAAAGTACGGAATCAAAGAGGTTGAAGAAATTATTCATAATCCTTCTTATGATGATTTGTACGAAGCTGAATTAAGTCACAACTTGAAAGGCTACGAAAGAGGTCAATTGACCAACCTTGGAGCTGTGAATGTTATGACTGGAGAGTTTACAGGAAGATCTCCAAAAGACAAGTATATTGTTAAAGATGAAGTTACAGAAAACACCCTTTGGTGGACTTCCGAAAAAGCAACCAATGACAACAAACCCATTTCAAAAACAACTTGGGATGCTTTAAAAGAAACAACAGTACATCAACTTTCAGGTAAAAAATTATATGTGGTTGATGCTTTTTGTGGAGCCAATCAAAACACTCGATTAAAAGTGCGTTTTATCATGGAAGTGGCATGGCAAGCACATTTTGTAAAAAATATGTTTATCAGACCCACCGAAGAAGAATTAGAACAATTTGGGGAGCCAGACTTTGTAGTGATGAATGCCTCAAAAACTACTTTTAAAAATTATAAAGAGCACGACTTAAATTCTGAAGTGTATATTGCTTTCAACCTTTCAGAAAAAATGCAAATTATCGGAGGTACTTGGTATGGCGGTGAAATGAAGAAGGGGATGTTTGCCATGATGAATTATTATTTGCCACTACAAGGAATTTCATCCATGCACTGTTCTGCCAACAAAGGAGAAAATGGAGATGTTGCAGTATTCTTTGGACTTTCAGGTACTGGTAAGACGACCTTGTCTACGGACCCTAAGAGAGAACTCATCGGAGATGACGAACATGGATGGGATGATGATGGCATTTTCAATTTTGAAGGAGGATGTTATGCTAAGACCATTGATTTAAGCAAGGAAAACGAACCCGACATTTATAGTGCTATTCGAAAAGATGCTCTTTTGGAAAACGTTACTGTTGATGAAAATGGAACTATTGATTTTAAAGATGGTTCTGTTACACAAAACACTCGTGTTTCTTATCCTATTTATCATATTGAAAATATCGTAAAACCAGTATCAAAGGCTGGACATGCCAATAAAGTTATTTTTTTAACAGCAGATGCTTTTGGAGTTATGCCTCCTGTTTCTAAACTCACTCCGGAACAAACCAAATATTATTTTTTATCTGGCTTTACAGCAAAGTTAGCAGGTACCGAAAGAGGGGTAACGGAACCCCAACCGACCTTTTCTGCCTGCTTTGGAAAGGCTTTTTTGTCGTTGCATCCTACCAAATATGGAGAGGAGTTGGTGAAGAAGATGGAGCAACACAACGCCAAAGCCTATATGATTAATACGGGTTGGAATGGCACCGGAAAACGAATTTCAATCAAAGACACCAGAGCCATTATTGATGCTATTTTGGATGGGTCTATTGAAAATGCCAACACCCAACAACTTCCTTTATTTAATTTTGAAATTCCAATTGCATTACCAGAAGTGGATTCTAACATACTTGATCCAAGAAATACCTACAGAGAAGTAAAAGATTGGTATGATAAAGCAGAAAGATTGGGAGCTTTATTCGTTAAAAACTTTGAACAGTATACAGATAATGAGGAAGGTAAACAGTTAGTAGAAGCTGGCCCAAAGGTCTAGAGACAAGAAATCCCGCGATGAGCGGGATTTTTTTTATTTATCTTTATTGGCCTTTGCTATGTATTTATCAAGTGCCATCGTCATGGAGGGACATTCGGGCGAAGGTGCCATAATATCAACTCTTAGACCATGGTCAATTGCTTCTTTTTGTGTTGTATTTCCAAAAACAGCAATTCTGGTTTCATTTTGTTTGAAATCCGGGAAGTTTTTAAATAAGGATTTAATTCCCGTTGGACTGAAAAAAGCCAAAACATCATAATATACATCTGCCAAATCGGTTAAATCACTCATCACCGTTTTATAAAAAACGCCTTTGGTCCAATCCACTTTAAGGTTATTGAGTGTTTCTGGAATATCAATATTCAATTGATCTGTGTTAGGCAGTAAAAATTTTTCGTCTTTATACTTTTTAATCATAGGCGATAAATCAGCAAAATCTTTTTGTCCTACATAAATTTTTCGCTTTCTGTAGACAACATATTTTTGAAGATAAAAAGCAACCGCTTCAGATTGACAAAAATATTTAAGATCCTCTGGGACTTTATAACGCATCTCTTCTGCTACCCTAAAAAAATGATCCACTGCATTTCGACTGGTAAGAATGATGGCAGTAAAATGATTCAAATCAATTTTTTGTGCTCTAATGTTTTTAACAGCAACACCCTCAACATGAATGAAAGGTCTGAAGTCAATTTTTACTTTAAATTTTTGCTCGAGTTCATAATAGGGTGAATTTTCTACCTTGGGTTCTGGCTGAGAGACCAAAATTGTTTTCACTTTCATAGAAGACATTTTGTTATAATGGTTACTTTTTTATAAACCAATAATATATGAAATAGTAGGGGGCTATTTCAAGGGCACAAAGATATAAAATAAAATAAAACAAGTGGTAGGTAATCTCTTTCTGAAAACTTCTTAATGTTTTTAGGTAGGAAAAGAGATGAAATGCCAAGATGAGGCCACTTAAAATATAAAAAACCTGCTCTGAATTGGAATTATTGTAATAAAATATAACCGCAAAAGGAAATGCAACGAGTCCTAAAAAAGTTCTGTAGCTTAGTTTATATAAATTAAATTGGTCAATGAAGTCCTCCAATTCAAAAGAAGTAGCAATTATTTTTTCGATTAGATATTTCGAAAGTATAAAAAACCCGAAAAGAGTAAACACTTGAATAAACGAGGTGAACTCATATTTGTTTAATAGATTTTGATAATCAAGAAAAATTAAAATTAAAAAAGTGAGGGATATAAGCTGAACGAAAAACAGTAGAATGTTGAAAATACTATTCAACTGACTGCTATCCCTGTAGATTTTTAAATATTTATCATTGAAAAAAAGTTTTGTAAAATCAGCAAAACGCACTTCAAAAAGTGTTCGTGTTACCACAATGATTCCAAAAGTCAACATAAAAACCACTACAGCCCAGTCTTGGATGTGGATCAAACGTTCTGTGGTTGTAAACTCTAAAAGCATGGCTCAAAATTACATTTTTTTGCGGGCTTTTTATTATTATCATTTTATTATGAATGGGCTCCTTGAAAAAGTTTATTTTTGCCCTAACTAGCAGTGTTTTTCATGAATCAGGGAGTTGTTATCATACCTACATTTAACGAAAAGGAGAATATTGAGGCCATTATAAAAGCGGTGTTTCAATTGAATACTGCTTTTGATGTTCTGGTAGTGGATGACAATTCTCCTGATGGTACCGCCAATATTGTAAGACAACTTCAGCCTATGTATCCAGAAAGATTACACATTGAAGTGCGAACCAAAAAAGCTGGTTTGGGTACAGCCTATGTGCATGGATTTAAGTGGGCATTGTCAAGAAGCTATCTGTTTATTTTTGAAATGGATGCCGACTTTTCACATAACCCCAACGATCTAGAAAAGCTCTACAATGCTTGTAACTCTGAAACCGCAGACATGGTCATTGGCTCTAGATATGTGCGTGGTGTTAATGTAGTAAATTGGCCTTTAAGCAGGGTGTTGTTGTCTTATTTTGCCTCGATATATGTCAAGTTGATTACAGGGATGAAAGTGCACGATGCAACAGCTGGTTTTATTTGCTATAAGCGAGAAGTATTAGAATCCATAAATTTGAATAAAATCAAATTTGTTGGGTATGCCTTTCAGATTGAAATGAAGTACAGGGCTTATGTGAAAGGTTTTAAAGTAATTGAAGTCCCCATTATTTTTACAGATAGAACCAAAGGGCAATCTAAAATGAGCGGTGGGATTATCAAAGAAGCTATTTTCGGAGTAATATCACTTAGATTTAAAAAATTATTTAACAGACTATAATCAAAAGATACATGCACAAGACTTTAATTAAAAATGCAAGAATCATAAATGATGGTAAAATTACCGAAGGTGACGTTTTGGTGATGGGGCATTTTATTGAAAGTATTGACACCTCAATCAGTGCCAAACCAGATTATAAAGTCATTGATGCAGAGGGCAATTACCTTCTTCCTGGTGTAATTGATGATCAAGTCCATTTCAGAGAACCAGGTTTAACACACAAAGGCGATATTAAGTCAGAAAGCAATGCTGCTATTGCTGGCGGAATCACTTCTTTTATAGAACAACCAAATACGGTTCCCAATGCAGTAACACAAGAATTATTAGAACAGAAATATCAAATTGCCGCTCAAAATTCCTTTGCCAACTATGGATTTATGATGGGCGGAACCAATAATAACCTTGAAGAACTTCTTAGAACTAACTCTAAAGAGGTGCCCGGAATAAAATTGTTTTTGGGTTCCTCAACCGGAAATATGCTTGTGGATGATGAACAAGCCTTGGAAAACATTTTTACCAATATTTCCATGTTGATAGCTGTTCACTGTGAAGATGAAACCACTGTAAAAAATAATTTGTTGCTTTTTCAAGAACAATATGGTGAAAACATTCCAGTTTCTGCACACCCGCTGATTCGAAGTGAAGAAGCCTGTTGGTTGTCCTCTTCCAAAGCAGTGGCATTGGCTAAAAAGACAGGAGCAAGACTTCATGTTTTTCATCTATCGACTGCCAAAGAACTGAGCTTGTTCTCTAACAAGTTACCTTTAGAAAAAAAGAAAATTACAGCCGAAGTTTGCATTCACCACTTGTGGTTTTCAGATCAAGATTATGAAGCAAAAGGGAATCTCATTAAATGGAATCCTGCTGTAAAAACCTCCGCAGATCGCGAAGCACTTTGGAAAGCGTTAAATGATGATGTGATTGATGTAATCGCCACTGATCATGCTCCACATACCCTAGAAGAAAAGTCAAAAAAATATGGAGAAGCTCCCTCGGGAGGTCCATTGGTGCAACACGCACTTGTGGCTATGTTTGAAGCAAATCTACAAGGGAAAATTACCCTTGAAAAAATAGTAACCAAAATGTGTCACAGTCCCGCAGATATTTTTAAAATTGACAAGAGAGGCTATATTCGTGAGGGTTATTATGCAGATTTGGTTCTGGTCAATCCCGCAATGCCATGGAACGTCAAAAAAGAAAATATCCTTTATAAATGTGGGTGGTCACCTTTAGAAGGTCAAACTTTTAGATCAAGAGTAACCCACACATTTGTGAATGGGGCATTGGTATACCAGCAAGGTAAAAACTTAGAGGTGAAGAATGGAATGAGAATGGTGTATAACAGATGAAAAAGTCATTTCTAATAGTACTGCTTGTTTTTGGATTGTATTCCTGTAGGGAGGCAATTGTCAAAAAACCAGACAATCTCATTAAAAAAGAAATTATAATTGAAGTGATTACAGACTTGTCTGTTTTAGAGGCTATTCAATCGCATAATCCTGCACTCTTAGAGTTGCATAATATCAATCCTTATGAATATGTTTATAAAAAATACGGAATCGATAGTTTGCAATTGGTTCAGAGTAACATGTATTATGCCTCAAATATTAAAGAGTATGATGCCATGTATGCAAAGATTAAATTGAAACTGGAACAACAAAAAGCTGAAATAGACTCTTCGTTACAACAAAAAATTAAAAAGCCTGAGGCAGCCCTCTCGATGGATTCTGTGAGAAGTGAAACGGCTAAAAAGTTAAATATCCAATGAGTCTTTAAAATTCCTTGAAACTTTTTTTGTCACCATTTCGATGCTCAAAAAAGAATGATCAACAATACCAAGAATTTTTTCATTACTATACAGTGCAGTTGAATGTAGTGATTTAGACGTTGCTCGTGACATTTTGCGTTTTCGGAAGAATAAAAAAGCAATCAATTTGTCAATTCTCCAGGCTATTTCGGTCATCCATGGTTTTGCGTAAAATCTTGGTTTTTTAACGTCGCCTGCTTCACAAATCCAATCTATAAGTGATTTGAATTTAATGTTTTTTGCCACCAAAGTGAACCGTTCATTGTTACTATCGGAGTGCGTTAAAAAGTAAACAAGTTTACAAACATCTTCCACGGCAATAAAGCCAGAGGAGCCTTTAGTGTAAAAAGGAAGTTCATTAAAAACAGCCGAGAAAATACTACCACTTCCGTGCTCCCAAAAACCATTTCCTAAAATAACCCCTGGATTAACGATGACATTAGGAAGTCCTTCTTGACCCGCTCTTAGGACTTCCATTTCTCCTCCTTTTTTAGAAAGAGCATAATCACTATGGGCTTTCTCTGCATTCCATTCAGTTTCTTCGGTGATGGTGGTTTCATTTTCTGATAAATCTCCCAAAGTGGCTATGGAACTTACGTAGCAGAATTTTTTAATGGGATGTTTTAATGCGATATTAACAAGGTTTGAGGTGCCTTCGATGTTTACTTTCCTTAGCTCTTCTTCATCTTTTGGGTCAAAAGAAATCAAAGCGGCACTGTGATACACATATTCAACAGAATCGAAAATATCTATGATAGAAGGAATGTTATTAATATCTGCTTGAATCCATTCAATAAGCTTAAATTTTTCAGATTCGTTTCTTTCTTTAAAAAAATCTTTTACTTTTTTAAGACTTTTTTCATTTCTGTAAATGGCTCGCACAGATTCTCCTTTTCTCAGCAAAAAGAGAAGAAGATGTGCTCCCAAAAAACCTGTTCCACCAGTGATTAAATTCATAATGCAAAAGTAGGTTTTGCAAAAATGTCTTAAAAATGGAAACCTGCCAAATGAGGAAATGTTTTAAAGAATTTATCAACCATCAAAAGATGGTTTATGAATTGAACCTGTATCTTTGCACAAATTTTTTGGAATGAAAAACTTTATTGAAGAAGTTACCTGGAGGGGAATGTTACACGATGTCATGCCCGGGACAGAAGAACATTTACTAGAACAAATGAGAGTGGCTTATGTGGGTATTGACCCAACTGCCGATTCTTTACATATTGGCCACTTGGTGGGAGTCATGTTGTTAAAGCATTTTCAATTGTGTGGACATAAACCTATGGCTTTAGTGGGAGGTGCCACAGGAATGATTGGGGATCCATCTGGTAAATCGTCAGAAAGAAATTTACTGGATGAAAAGTCTCTTCGATATAATCAAGATTGCATTAAAAATCAACTCTCTAAGTTTTTGGATTTTGAGTCTAATACACCCAATGCAGCTCAATTGGTCAATAATTATGATTGGATGAAGTCTTTCACATTCTTGGATTTTATTAGGGATGTGGGGAAACATATCACCGTTAATTATATGATGGCGAAAGATTCTGTCAAGAAAAGATTGAGTGCAGAATCAACAGATGGAATGTCATTTACTGAATTTACGTATCAATTAGTGCAAGGGTATGATTTTTTACACCTCTATAAAAACCATCAATGTACGCTACAAATGGGAGGGAGTGACCAATGGGGGAATATAACCACGGGTACAGAAATGATTCGAAGAATTGAAAACGGAAAAGCGTATGCCTTTACGTGTCCTCTGATAACGAAAGCCGATGGCACCAAGTTTGGCAAAAGCGAGGGGGGCAATATTTGGTTAGATCCTAAGAAAACATCACCTTATAAATTTTACCAATATTGGTTAAATACTTCAGATGAAGACGCTGAAAAATATATCAAGATTTTCACTTTTCTATCCAAAGAGACTATTGAAAGCTTAGTAAAAGAACACAAAGAGGCTCCTCATTTGAGAAATCTACAGAAAAAATTGGCCGCAGAGATAACCGTGATGGTGCATTCACAAGAAGCTTTTGAAAAAGCAGTGGAAGCCTCACAAGTACTTTTCAGTAATGATGCTGAAGGCTTAAAAAATTTAGATGAAGCCACCTTTCTAGAGTTATTTGAAGGTGTACCACAAAAAGAACTTTCAAAAGAAATCTTGAGTGAGCCTTTAGATATTGTAGAGTTCGTGGTAACTCATGCCGGGTTTATGCCTTCCAATGCAGAAGCGAGAAGAGCGTTTAAAGAAAATTCGTTGTCCTTAAATAGGATTAAAGTCAATGAAAACCATCAAGTATCGGCTTCAGATTTAATCAACAATCAGTTTATTTTATTGCAACGAGGGAAGAAAAATTATTTCGTAGTTAGATTTACATAACCATCAAATTACAACCTCGAATATCACTGTTGTCAAAACGTCCCAACACTTCAAAAGAGTCGTTGGGATTTTTTTTGCCTAAATCTTGAGTGGCGATAAAAGCACAAGAGTTGAGGTTGGCTAAATCAATAACGTTAATACCACCTGTTTTTCCGTAAGACAAATAGGTTAATGGATCTTCGGTATCTCTGATGAGGACTTTCATCCAGGGTGGACATTCAAATAGACCA
>JBKBOP010000020.1:0-25263 GCA_046293575.1 Flavobacterium sp.
CGATGTTTGTAGATAAAGAAGCCAAAGAATTCAATCATAAAAAATTGTTCGATGTTACCAAGCGAGTGACTCGTAACCTCAATAAAGTTATTGATCGCAACTATTACCCAGTAAAAGAGGCTGAGAACTCCAACATGCGTCATCGTCCCATTGGACTTGGTGTACAAGGATTGGCAGATGCTTTTATATTACTCCGACTTCCTTTTACCTGTGATGAAGCAAAAAAATTAAATCAAGAGATTTTCGAAACGATTTATTTTGCTGCAGTAACCGCATCCATGGAAATGGCTAAAGAAGAAGGGCCTTATTCAACGTTTAAAGGCTCACCCATTTCAGAAGGACAATTCCAATACAACCTTTGGGGTTTGAAAGACAGTGATCTCTCAGGAAGATGGAATTGGGAAAAGCTTCGCAAAGAAGTCATGAAACACGGGGTTAGAAACTCTTTGTTGTTAGCTCCAATGCCAACGGCTTCTACATCTCAAATCCTTGGCAACAACGAAGCCTTTGAACCTTATACTTCCAATATTTACACACGTCGTGTATTGTCTGGTGAATTTATCATTGTTAATAAACACTTATTGGAAGATTTGGTAGCTCTTGGAATTTGGAACGATGAGTTGAAACAACAAATCATGAGGGACAACGGATCCATTCTTGGTATTGATACTATTCCTTATGAAATTAAAGAACTCTACAAAACCGTTTGGGAAATGAGTATGAAAGACATTATCGACATGTCTCGTCACCGTGGTTATTTCATTGACCAATCTCAATCCTTAAACTTATTTATGGAGGGAGCTAACTTTGCAAAACTCACCTCTATGCATTTTTATGCATGGAAGTCAGGATTGAAAACCGGGATGTACTATCTCAGAACTAAATCTGCTGTAGACGCCATTAAATTCACCTTGAACAATGATAAAAAAGCAGAACCCACTGCTGTGGTCGTTGAACAAGAAAATACAGCTATAGCAGTTGATGAATTCAAAGCCATGTTGGAGCGTTCCAAAAATGCTGGGCCAGACGATTGCGAAATGTGTGGTTCTTAAATGTTATAAATAGACCCTAGAAAAACCCTCTTCGGAGGGTTTTCTGTTTGATTGGTCTTGATTAGTTATTTTAAATCAAGTTATTAGTTAAATGTACTCACAAAAACAGGTCATTAGGATGAATGACGCCATGCTAGCATCGCATGGAAAACGATTTGCAAATTTCGTAGTAGATTATATCATGCATTTTGTAATTAGTTTTATAATAGGTATCGCATTAGCACTTTTAAGTTTCTTCTTTGATATTTCCGAACCTCTTATATGGGTTTCTGAAATGAATCAAATGGGTGAAATCATGCTTGGTGCTATGATTATACTAATGTATTATTTGCTTATGGAATCCATAACCGGTAGAACCATTGGAAAATATATAACAGGCACAAAAATATTAAAGGAAGACGGCTCTGAATTAACACCTCAAGATGTATTTATACGTACTTTGTGTCGATTTATCCCTTTTGAAGCCTTCTCATTTTTGGGTACTCCGCCTCGAGGTTGGCATGATTCTTTATCCAAAACGGTGGTGGTTGATGTAAAGAAATATGAAATAGAAGTTTTTAAACAAACCGCTATAGATGAAATTGGAAAAGAAGAAATCATATGATGCATTGGGAACAATTACTCTCACTAAAAAGACAGGGAGACACTGGTAAAAGACTTAGAAAAGAACAAGATGAAACGCGTTTAGGTTTTGAAGTAGATTACGACCGCATCATTTTTTCGGCTGCTTTTAGAAGTTTGCAAGACAAAACGCAGGTGATTCCTTTGTCTAAAACTGATTTTGTTCACACTCGACTCACCCACAGTCTTGAAGTTTCCGTAGTAGGAAGGTCATTAGGAAGAATGGTGGGTAAAAAATTACTTGAAAAGTACCCGTATTTATCGGAAGTACATGGATACCATATCAATGATTTTGGTGCCATTGTCGCCGCCGCTTCACTTGCTCATGATATTGGGAATCCTCCTTTTGGGCATTCAGGCGAAAAAGCTATTGGTGAATATTTTAAATTTGGAAACGGACAATCCTTTCAATCCCAACTCACTCAAAAAGAATGGCAAGATTTAATTGATTTTGAAGGAAATGCGAATGGCTTTTCAGTACTCACCGCCTCAAGACCCGGAGTGGAAGGAGGATTAAGACTTTCATTTGCCACTCTGGGAGCCTTTATGAAATATCCCAAAGAGAGCTTGCCTAAAAAACCAACTTCAAAAATTTGTGATAAGAAATATGGTTTTTTTCAATCGGACAAAGATTTTTTCAGTGAGGTTGCCAACGAATTAGGACTCATAAAAAACAAATCTGGAAATGAGGTTGGCTTTGAAAGACACCCATTGGCCTTTTTAGTGGAAGCAGCAGATGATATATGTTACACCATCATTGACTTTGAAGACGGTATTAATTTAGGTTTAGTGAATGAGGATTATGCCTTAGAATACCTCATTAAACTCGTAAAAGACAGTATAGACACTCCAAAATACAATAGTCTTAACACCAAAGAAGACCGTATTAGTTACTTAAGAGCTCTGGCCATTGGGAGTTTGATTCAAGACGCTGTTCGGATTTTTATTGAAAATGAAGAAGAAATTCTCAACGGTAATTTTCATGTTTCTTTAATGGACAAAAGTAAATATAAGGCCCAAATGGACGATATCATTAAGCTGAGTGTTGAAAAAATCTATCGCAGCAGAGAAGTTATCACCAAAGAGATTCACGGCTACCAAATTTTGAACCATCTGCTAGATCAGTTTATAGGAGCTGTTATTAGAACCGAGGTGAAAAATGACCGCAATTATGACAAACTCATTTTACAGTTACTCCCCGAAAAATATAAACATCAAAAAGAAAGTTTGTATGAACAGCTATTAGAAATATGCAAATTTGTATCCATGTTAACAGACGGTAATGCTCTTTTGTTACATCAAACCTTAAGTTCTGGGAATCCATAATCAAAAAATTATTTAATCAAAGGTATAAACCACACCAATCCCAAGGGCTTGTTTGAGCTGTAATTTGGGGCCCACTGTCACTTGCTGTCCCTCAATTTCTCTTTTAGCTTTGATATCATCATCATACACCATGTGTAAAGCTACACTAGCTCGAACAAATTTGTTCACTTTCATATCTACTTGAATTTGCCAATCCAAATCTATGTTTCCAAAACTATTGAGATAATCAGAATATAAAGAAAGTCTGCTTTCTAACACCATGTTTTCATAAAACTCATATTTCCAGTAATTACTGAGTAACATCCCCAGCTCATTTCTGGTTTTTTTACCACGACGAAGTAGATTTCCTTCTTCATCGAAGATGGCTTTTTCCACTCCAAAAGACCCTAAATCAGCCAACCTACCGTCCAATACAATCGTAGTTTTTAAGGTGAGGGGCGAAAAATAAACATTAAAATTTTTGTCTTTTCGATTGTATTCAGAACCAGACCCCAAAAAGATATAAGCTGGAGCAAAGAGTCTTGAAATAGCTATTTCCTTGTTGGGATAATTGTAACCATTTGTAAATTGGGTATTAAAACTAAAACGCGAAGAGAAAAACCAATTTGAATTAGGTGCTTTTTTAAAACCTAAGTTTGAAAAGAAAGCAAATTGATCATCTGTTTTTCTCATTTCCCGACCTTCCTGTTTGTTGATACCGTAGCGAATTAGCATTTCATTGTTCCAAATCATGTTTCGGGTGATAAGCTTTCTGGCAAAAACCCCGCGAAGCAATCCTGAAATACTACTATTCCCTCCCGCATTCCAATTGACAAAAGCGATTTGACTAAAATCTAGGCCTGCTTCATTTCGTCTCATCCAATACATAGTATCTTTTTCAGCTTTGATACTCTCTCTAATTTCTTCAAGAGGTTTAGTGATTTGTGAAAAAGAGAGGTAGGAAACCATCAAAAAACAGACAACAAAAAATATTCTCATGAACTAGTTAGTTTTTTAAAGGTGCAAAAATCAGGAATTTAAAACGATTTCCAAAAAATCACCGAAACTATCAACATCTAAACCACAAAATTTTTGTAACTCTATTACAGTACCCTGTTCAATAAAGGTGTCTGGCACTCCTTTTATATATAAGGAATTTTTATAGCCGTGCTTAGCTAAAAATTCAGAAATCGCACTTCCGAAACCACCCAAAATAGTACCATCTTCGATTGTAATTAAACTAGAATACTGACCACAAGTTTCATGAAGAAATTCTTCATCTAATGGTTTTACAAAGGGAAAATGAAAATGAGAAATCGTTTCTAGGTTCGTGTTGTTCTCGAGAGCTTTTTTTACATTTTGCCCCATAAAACCCGTACTTAAAACGACGACTTTGCCTTTTTTTGGACGGATTTTTATAGCCTTACCAAAAGTAATTCGTTCAAAGGGTTTTTCCCAATCTAGATTAACTCCTCTACCCCTTGGATACCTAATTGCTAGAGGATAGTGAATTCCCAATTGAGCAGTATACAGCATGTTCCTGAGTTCAATTTCGTCCATAGGAGCATAAATCACCATGTTGGGTATACATCTTAGGTAAGCCAAATCAAAAACACCGTGATGGGTGGCTCCATCTTCACCTACCAAACCGGCACGATCCAAACAAAAAATCACAGGCAAATTTTGCAAAGCTACATCATGAATGATTTGATCGTAGGCTCTTTGAAGAAATGTTGAATAGATATTACAGTACACCACCATACCTTGAGTGGCCATTCCTGCTGCAAGAGTTACGGCGTGTTGTTCTGCAATTCCCACATCAAAAGCCCGGTCTGGAAAAGCCTCCATCATATATTTCATAGAACTTCCAGATGGCATGGCGGGTGTGATTCCAACAATTAATGGGTTTTCTTTGGCAAGCGTCACCAAAGTGTGTCCAAAAACATCTTGAAACTTGGGTGGAGAAGTTTCACCTTTAGAAGGAATAATTTCACCAGTCAATTTATCAAATTTCCCGGGAGCATGATATTTTACCTGATCTTCCTCAGCCAACTTTAATCCTTTCCCTTTGGTGGTAATAACGTGAAGAAATTTGGGTCCCTTCACCTTTTTTAAACGGTTCAATTCATGAATAAGAGTGTGTAAATCGTGGCCATCAATGGGACCAGAATAATCAAAATTCAATGATTTAATCATGTTATTTTGACGTGGATTTTTACCCTCTTTAACCGAAGTTAAATACTTTTTCAAAGCTCCCACACTTGGGTCAATGCCAATAGCATTATCGTTTAGAATCACTAAAAGATTAGCATCTGTTACACCCGCATGATTCAAACCTTCAAAAGCCATTCCTGAGGCAATAGAAGCGTCACCAATAACTGCTATATGGTTTCGATCTTCCCCTTTAAGTTGTGAAGCCATGGCCATCCCCAAAGCAGCTGAAATGGAGGTAGAGGAATGTCCTACCCCAAAAGTATCATAGCCACTTTCATTTCTCTTTGGAAAGCCGGAAAGACCACCCCACTCGCGATTGGTGTGAAAGTTGTCTCTTCGTCCAGTTAAAATTTTGTGTCCATAAGCTTGATGCCCTACATCCCATACCAAAAGATCTTCTGGTGTATTAAAAACATAGTGCAAAGCAATGGTGAGCTCAATAACTCCAAGACTCGCACCCAAATGACCTTCCTTGGTTGAAACAACTTCAATGATGAATTGCCTAAGTTCTTTTGCCAATAATGGAAGTTCTTCCTGAGCTAGATTTCTCAAGTCTGTTGGATAGTCAATTTGCGGTAACAATGCCTTCATAAGGTGCAAAGGTAATCAATTGATGTTGTACCTTTGACAACATGGAAAGTCCATTTACTGACGAATATTTCATGAAAAAAGCCCTTCAGGAAGCACAGACAGCTTTCGATAGAGGAGAAATACCCGTTGGAGCTGTCATTGTGGTAAATAATATAATTATTGCCCGCTCTCATAACCTCACGGAACTTCTTAACGATGTAACTGCCCATGCCGAAATGCAAGCCATCACGGCGGCTGCCAATTATTTAGGAGGTAAGTACTTAAAAGACTGTGCCTTATTTGTCACTTTAGAACCTTGCATAATGTGCACTGGAGCATTGTATTGGAGTCAAATTAGCAGGGTCGTTTTCGGTGCATTAGATCCCAAAAGAGGCGGGATTTCCAATGGAGTTTCCTTACACCCAAAAACTCAAATGCATTTTGGAGTCCTTCAAAATGAATGTTTAGACTTGCTTCAAAAGTTTTTTAAAGAGAAACGCAACAAATAAATTTACTTACACGTAAAATTTATTTAACCCATCAATTATTAATTTAAACATTTTATACTTTTCTATCTGTCAGAAAAACAGTGTTTTGCGATTTTATTTTGTCTTTTTTTTAAATAATTTACATCTTTAAAAGTTTTAAATCATTAAAAATCGGATTTAATTCTGTGTTAAATATCATTATAATTAACGCTCTTTGTTAATTAAAACTTAAAACGAATTTCACCTTTAAACAAAGATGTTGTTGAAAATTTGCAGTCTAAATTTAAAAAAAGGTGAAATGAAAAAACTACTATTTATTTTATTCCTATTGTCAGCACACTTCATCAATGCACAAGGGACTACCACCTCAAGTATTGAGGGTATTATTACTGATGCCGCAGGAAAACCATTGCAAGATGTAACTGTCTTCGCAGTCCACACTCCATCTGGCTCCAATTTTGGTGTCATATCTAATGCTAAAGGATATTATTTTATCCCCAATATGAGAGTAGGTGGACCCTACAAAATCTCATATAGTTACATTGGTTTTAAAGAACAGATTTTTGAAAATGTCACTTTAGGCTTAGGGGTTGGAAAAACACTTAACATTGTGATGGATGAAGATAATTTTGAGCTTGACGAAGTGGTTTTGTCAACCAGAAAAAGTGTTACTTCTTCTTCCAAAACGGGTGCTTCTACCAACTTGAAAAGGGATAAGATTGATGCGTTACCAACCATTAACAGGAGCATTAATGACTTTACAAGATTAACGCCTCAATCCAATGGTACTGCTTTTGCCGGAACGAACAATCGTTTTAACAATTACACGATTGATGGAAACATCTATAACAATAACTTTGGTTTAGGTTCAGGACAGTTTGCTGGTTCAAACCCTATTTCATTAGACGCCATCGAAGAGGTACAAGTTAATTTAGCTCCCTATGATGTGAGACTTTCGGGTTTCTCTGGTGCTTCTGTAAATGCTATCACTAAATCTGGTACCAACAAATTTGTGGGGACTACTTATTATTTGATGAGAAATGATCAAATGACAGGGGATAAAATTGGAGAAAGTCAATTAAACATTGATAAATCTAAAACCCAAATTCAAGGAATTTCACTAGGAGGGCCTCTTGTTAAAGACAAATTGTTTTTCTTTATTAACTATGAAAATGAAACGGATTTCGTTCCAAGTTTTCAGAAAAGAGCACTAAGACCAGGAGAAACGCCTAATCAAACTACTATTTCGAGAGTACCCGCCGAAAGACTCGATTTTGTACGTTCTAAAATGGATGAACTTTATGGATATCAAACGGGTGCTTATGAAGGTTATAACTTTGAATCTGTTCAAGATAGATTAAACGTACGTCTTGATTGGAATATCAGTGACAAGCATAAGTTTATGGTGCGTTATAATCTATACACATCTAGTGGGGATGTACCCGTTAATCCAAATTCAATAAGATACATCCAAACAAGATATAACAACACCAGTCGTGCTGGAATTGAAGCGATGAACTTTAGAAATTCAAATTATACCAATGACAGAACTGTAAGTTCGTTGGTTGGAGAATTAAATTCAAGTTTTTCATCAAAATTATCCAACCAGTTAAACATTGGATATACAAGTATCACAGACCCCAAAAGAGGTATACCGGGTGGCCAAGTGTTTCCATTTATTGAGGTATTGGAACCAGACTCATCAGGAAATTTGTTGTACTACATGACCATGGGTAATGAACTTTTCTCTGTTGGAAATTTATTGGAAAACAATGTATTTAATGTTACCAACAACACCACTTATTATTTGGATACTCACAAAATTACTGCGGGGGTAAATTATGAGCGATTTACTTTTGATAACGCCTTTAACCCTGCTTTTAACGGATTCTACAGATTCAATAGCTATCAAAGTTTTGAAGATGCCATCATCAATCAAATCCCTGGTGTGGTACCAGATGCGTTTGCCAAAGGATATGCTTTAGATGGGTCAACAACACCACCTACTGACGAAGTTCAATTCAGTCAATTTGGAGTGTATGTTCAAGACCAATGGAACGTGAACAAAGATTTAAAATTAACATTTGGTTTGAGAATGGACTTACCAACCTATAACTCAGATCTTCCGCGTAACACGTTGTTAGACCAATTGATTGCTGATAGAAACGACCCTTCTAGCCCACGATACATCGAAGGTGGTTGGCAAGGTTTTGAAGGCCCTGATGGCAACTTCTTCCTTCCAGATGTCACTCAATTTCCAAGAGTAAGACCGTTGTGGTCTCCTAGATTTGGTTTTAACTGGGATTTATTTGGTCAAGGAAAAACTATTTTCAGAGGTGGAACTGGTGTTTTTACTGGAAGGATTCCTTTTGTGTGGTTGTCAAATCAGGTGAATGGTTCAGGGGTTATTAGAGGTGGATTAGGCTATGAAGGTGCAGATGTAAATGCAGCGAACGGTTTTGGCCCAAATTGGGTGTTTGATCCAAGCAATAGTTTTGGAAATCCTGAAAATCCAGATCAAACCTTAGCAAATGAGCTCAACTTAACAGATAGAAACTTTAAACTTCCACAAGTTTGGAGAACTAATATTGCCATTGACCAAGAACTTTTATGGGGTATCAAAGGAACCATGGAATTCATTTTCTCTAGAGATATTTATACGCCCATTGCTTACAATGCCGTTTTAAGAGAACCAACCAATTTCTTCAATGGTCCGGATCCAAGAGGGTATTGGGCAGGTAACAATTACTCTAATGATCCAGCCTTTAGAAATATATTTTTGCTGACTAATGCCAAAGACAAAGCAGATTATTACTCCACCACTATTCAATTGTCCAAAGACTTTGAATCAGGATTCTCTGTATTTGGAGCTTACACCCGTTCAGAGGCTAGAGATTTAGATACTGCTGGTGGTTCTCAAGCCGTTTCACTTTGGACAAACACAGTACAACAAGACAGAAACAGACCTGAGTTAAGTTTTGCAAATCACGATATTCCTAATAGAGTGATTGGTGGGGTGACGTATAGAACTGAAAACACCACTTTATCTCTATTCTATCAAGGAAGTGAGTCAGGAAGATTTAGCTATACCTACTCAGGAAACTTTGGAGATAGCTCGAATAGACTAATGTATATTCCTAATGATGCAAGCGAACTCTATTTTCAACAGTTTTCTGTGGGTGGGGTGACTTATACTCAAGACATGCAAAGAGAAATGTTGGAAGATTACATCAATCAGGATAAATATTTAAGAAACAATAGAGGTAAAATTGCTGAAAGAAATGGTGCTTTAATGCCTTGGTTGAATACAGTGGATTTAAGATTAACACAAGATATACACATATCTAAAAAGCACGGACAGAAACTGCAAATTTCAATGGATATCTTGAATTTCGGTAACTTGTTAGATTCAGATTGGAGTGTTAGAAAAGTACCTGTTCAAAGAAACATTTTGAACTACAGACAAACCGTTACATTACCAAGCGGTGAAATACACCCTATCTACAGACTTAACACTATACCTGGAACTACTGAGTTTCCAACAAAAACTTATAGAGACTCCAACTTTATCAGTGATACGTGGAGAATGCAGTTTGGAGTTAGATATTTATTTAATTAATACGTTTTCAAACATATTAAGAAGACCGATTCAATTTTGAATCGGTCTTTTTTTATTTCATTAGTTTTAAGATCTATTTGGGAAGCAATCTTGAATGTTAGTTTCTTTTCCAACACGATAGCAAATGATCATTGACCATGCCTGTAGCTTGCATATGGGCATACATCACTGTCGTTCCCACAAATTTAAATCCACGTTTCTTTAGGTCTTTACTTATTTGGTCTGATATGGATGTGGATGCAGGAACTTCTGATAAGGTATTAAAATGATTAATAATGGGTTTCCCATCTACAAATCCCCAAATGTATTTTGAAAAAGAACCAAACTCTTTTTGAATTTTTATAAAAGCTTGGGCATTAGAAATGGTGGCCAATATTTTTAGTCGGTTTCTAATAATGTTTTCATCTTGAATTAAGCGATTAAATGCAGCTTCACCATATTGAGCTATGCAACTGTAGTCAAACTGGTCAAAGGCGGTTCTAAATCCTTCTCGCTTCTTTAAAATAGTATGCCAACTCAGTCCCGCCTGAAACGTTTCTAATACTAAGAACTCAAATAAGGTAGCATCGTCATAAATGGGTTCACCCCACTCAGTATCGTGGTATTGTCGATAGAGATCATCTTTTTCACACCAAGAGCAACGATTTAAACTCATATTAATACTGTATTCTTTCACAAAATAACATAAAAAAAGCCCCACTTAATGTAGAGCTTTTAAAATATATTTGATTTTTGATTAACCTAAAGCTACTCTTCTGAACCCGGTTACTTTCAAATCCGCATGCACAGACTTAATATAACCTGCTACGTTCATAGAACCATCCTTGATGTAATCTTGATTTACCAACGTATTATCTTTAAAGAAACGATTTAGTTTTCCTTTGGCAATGTTATCCAACATCGCTTCAGGTTTACCTTCCGCTCTTAATTGATCTTTAGCAATTTCAATCTCTTTTTCGACAATTCCAGCATCAACACCCGCTTCATCTAAAGCGATAGGTGCCATCGCAGCGGCTTGCATTGATACATTTCTAGCAGCTTCTTCGCCACCTTCAACATTTGCCGATAAAGCAGTTAATGTAGCAATCTTATTTCCAGCATGGATATATGAACCAACAAAAGCTCCTTCTAATCTTTCAAAAGAAGAGATTTCGATTTTTTCACCAATAACCCCGGTCTGTTCGATTAATTTTTCAGCAACAGTGATACCTTCAAAAGGAGCATTCAAGAAAGCTTCTTTAGAATCATAGCCTAAAGCCAATTGAGCAAATTCTGTAGCTAATTTTACAAAACCTTCGTTTTTAGCCACGAAATCTGTTTCACAATTCAAAGAAACAATAACACCAGCGGTTTTGTCACCATTGACAGCAGCAAGAACAGCACCTTCAGATGAGTCTCTGTCTGCTCTGTTTGCAGCTACTTTTTGTCCTTTTTTACGAAGGATTTCAATTGCTTTTTCGAAATCACCATCAGCTTCCGTTAGGGCTTTTTTACAGTCCATCATCCCGGCACCTGTGGTTTGTCTTAATTTATTTACGTCTGCAGCAGTAATTGTTGCCATTTTTTTTCTTTTTATGTACTAGTTAAACTGTTAGTAAAAACAAACTAAAAATTCCAAATCCCAATTGTAATAGATCAATAACTTTCGAACTGACTTTGGAATTTGGAATTTTTTCCCGAGACTTCGGGAGGAATTTCTATTATTTATTCTTCTGTAGCTGTTTTGGTTTCTTCAGTAACTTCTCCAGTAGCAATTTCAGCTACTTCTTCTGTTACTACTGGAGCTGCCGCTACAACTACTTCTTCAACAGTATCTTGAACTTCTTCAACCGCTACATCATCTTGGTCTTTCTCATTACCTCTCTGAGATAAACCTTCAATAATGGCAGCAGATACTAATGATAAAATTTTGTCGATGGATTTTGATGCATCGTCATTAGATGGAATTACATAATCCACTTCTCTAGGATCTGAATTAGTATCCACCATGGCGAATACGGGAATGTTTAATTTTTGTGCTTCCTTGATAGCAATGTGTTCGGCTTTGATATCAACAACGAACAAGGCTGCAGGAATTCTTGACATATCAGCAATGGAACCAAGGTTCTTTTCTAACTTAGCACGTAGACGATCGATTTGCAGTTTTTCTTTCTTAGAAAGTGTATCAAAAGTTCCGTCTTTCTTCATTCTATCAATAGAAGCCATTTTTTTAACAGCTTTACGAATAGTTACGAAATTAGTCAACATACCACCTGGCCATCTTTCAGTGATGTAGGGCATGTTACAAGCAAGAGCTTTTTCTGCTACGATGTCTTTAGCTTGTTTTTTGGTAGCAACGAATAATACTTTTCTACCAGAAGATGCAATTTTTTTGAGAGCCTCATTGGCTTCTTCAATTTTAGCTGCAGTTTTATACAGGTTGATAATGTGGATACCATTACGCTCCATGTAAATGTAGGGTGCCATGTTTGGGTCCCACTTACGAGTCATGTGTCCAAAATGAACACCTGCCTCCAATAATTCTTTTACATTAACTTTGTTTGCCATTTTTGTACTAGTTTACGTTCTGTTGGAATAGCAATGAATAAGTAGCGATGTTCGGTCTTACCCATTTAGATGCTAAACTAAATTTCCGCGGCAAGCGGAATAATAACAACAAAAACTCTTTTAATATTAATTTTAGAACTTTTACAGTTTCGAAAACTGTGATAATAAATACTGAAATAAATTCGGTATTAACGTTTAGAGAACTGGAATCTTTTACGTGCTTTCTTCTGTCCGAATTTTTTACGTTCCACCATTCTTGGGTCTCTAGTAAGTAATCCTTCTGGCTTCAACACGCTTCTATTTTCAACATCTACCTCACACATAGCTCTAGCAATAGCCATTCTAACAGCTTCTGCTTGACCAGTGATTCCACCACCATGCACATTGATTTTTACATCATAGCTTTCAGCGTTGTTAGTCAATGACAATGCTTGTTTGACTTTGTACTGTAAAGTTGCAGTGGTAAAGTAGTTTTCAAATTCTCTTTTGTTAACCGTGATGTTTCCAGAACCTTCTGAAACATAAATACGTGCTACAGCCGTTTTTCTACGGCCGATTTTGTGAATGACTCCCATTACTTCAAATCGTTTAAGTTAACCACTTTCGGTTGTTGAGCATCATGTTTGTGCTCAGTACCGGCATATACATTCAAATTGCGGAAAAGTTGAGCTCCTAGTTTGTTTTTAGGCAACATTCCTTTTACAGCCTTTTCTACCATTTGTGCAGGGTTTTTCTGCATCAATATTTTGGCAGACAGGCTTCTCTGTCCTCCTGGGTAACCTGTGTAGCGGATATAGGTTTTATCCTCTAACTTGTTACCGGTCAGGTTGATTTTTTCTGCGTTGATAACAATAACGTTATCACCACAATCAACATGCGGGGTATAATTAGGCTTGTACTTTCCTCGCAGTAGCATCGCTACTTTTGAAGCAAAACGTCCTAAGTTATGACCCTCAGCATCCACAACAATCCACTGCTTGTCTGCAGTTGCTTTGTTGGCTGAAACTGTCTTGTAACTTAATGTGTTCACAATAATTATTTTAAATTAAACATTCCATCCCCCTCCAAAACATCAAACGAGCCTCGGATTAGGGGTTGCAAAAGTACAATTATTTCTTTTAAAAGCAAATACGCCTTCTTATTATTTTTGCACAGTTCTTTTTTTAAACTATTTAACAAAACAAGATTGGTGTTTTTGGAGTTAAAATAGCACAATAAAAAAAGGCTCATCGACTTTAATTTTCTTATTTTTACGGTTCTAAATAAAAAGCCATGAGAGTCAAAGCCACCTTAAAGCAAATAGCCAAAGATTTAGGCTTTTCTGTATCAACTGTCTCAAAAGCTCTTAGTGATAGTCATGAAATTAGCGATCTCACTAAAAAGAAAGTTCAAGAGTATGCTAAG
The DNA here is from genome assembly GCA_046293575.1 of Flavobacterium sp. GTDB lineage: Bacteria > Bacteroidota > Bacteroidia > Flavobacteriales > Flavobacteriaceae > Flavobacterium. The sequence goes on from JBKBOP010000020.1 coordinate 13,821, forward strand.
CTCCAGAATTACAAGCCAAATTCAATGGCGAAAAATCTGAAAAATCAGAAAACAAACACCATTGGAGTCATTATACCAAACATTCTCAATCCTTTTTTTGCGAAAGTATTTAGTGGTATTGAAAAAACTGCAAATGATAAAGGGTATAATGTAATAACTTATATTTCTAATGAATCTTACAAAAAGGAAAAAGATGCTTTAGATTTACTAAGTAGTGGCACTGTGGACGGATTTATTATCTCTGTTGCGGAAGAAACACAAATGACGAAAGAATTTTATCATATTATAGAGACCATAAAACAGGGGCTACCCATTGTTATGTTTGACAGGGTAACTGATGAAGTCACTTGTGATAAAGTTGTGGTTGATGATTTGGAGTCATCTGTTCACGCTGTTAATCACTTGATTGCCTCTGGTTGTAAAAAAATTGCTATGCTCTCGTGCATAGATAATTTAAGTGTGGGAAAACTTAGAGTTTCAGGTTATAAAAAAGCGTTATCTGATTATCAATTTGATATTGATGAAAATTTGATACTTGTGGCTGATAAACAAGAAGATTTCGACGCACAACTATCTGAGTTTTTAGAACAACAACAGCCCGATGCTATTTTTGCTGCTGATGAACATGCATCGACCTATGCCATGAAACTATCCCTCAAAAATGGAGTAAAAATACCCGAAGAACTTTCGGTTATTGGTTTTGCAGACGGCATTTGGTCACGAAGACTTACACCAAGTCTATCAACCATTAGTCAACATGGCCCCGAAATTGGTGCACTAGCTGCTGAAAAACTTATCATTCGTTTAGAAAGCAAAGAAGAAAACCTCCCGTTTGAAACGCATATCGTCCACACAGAACTCAGACAAAGGGATTCTACCCGTAAATTATAACTACTTTTTTGCTGAAAGATAAACTCCAACCATTATAATCATGGCACCAATGAGTTGAATGAATGTGAGACTTTCGTTATCAACCAACCCCCATAGAAAAGCAACTACAGGAATTAAATAAGTTACTGATGAGGCAAATACTGGAGACGAAATCTTAATAAGTTTAAAAAACAATATGTTCGCTAGAGCCGTACCAATAATGCCCAAAATCAGAATATAAATCAATACATTTTGAGTTTCAGGAAGTTGAACAGCTTCAAAAAAACCAGAGAAAATTAAAACTAAAAATGCTGGAATTACCATCACCACAAAATTTCCTGTAGTGATACTAAGTGGACTTAAATCAGACAAATACGTCTTTATAATGTTAACATTTAAGGCATAACAAATTGAAGCCAAGACTAACAAAATAGCATAATTATAATTTTGATCTGGATTATTAACAGCCCCATTCCAAATCAACAATATACTACCAGCCAGACCAAAAAACACACCGAAAATTTGTCTGCGTTGAAAATCAATACTAAACAAAAGTATTCCAATCAATAAAGTATTTAATGGCGTCAGTGAGTTTAAAATCGCACTCACAGAACTGCTAATTTCTGTTTGGGCAACAGAAAACAGGAAAACAGGAATAAAGGTTCCAAAAATCGCTGTAATAGCAATGTATTTCCAATGTCTTAATTGAATTTGAGCAATGCTTTTAAATCCAATGACCAACAAAAATAGGGCTGCGAATACCATTCGTAATGCCCCCAATTGATAGGGATCAAGACCTGTTAAACCTCTTTTTATTAAAATAAAAGAACTACCCCATATTACCGCTAGGATGCCTAAAAATAAAAACTTGAGTTGACGATTATCCATGCATTGTTTTGACCTCACAAAACTGCGTTAAATTTCGGAAACCTCATGCGAAAATTTCGTTATTTTTGTAAACCCTTGTTTTAAAAGGGTTTTATGTTTAATTCTAAAAATTTATAACTTATGAAATGGAATCAATCTATAGTGATGTTAGCTTTGTCAGCTCTTATGTTTGTTGGATGTAAAAACGCTGAAGGTAATACCGATGTAACCTCTACTCAGTCAGATAATGACGCCCCTGAAATGCTTGCTACAGCTTCTTTCACCATTGAAGGGATGCATTGTGAACACGGGTGTGCAGGAAATATAAAAAAGAAATTAGCCAAAATGGAGGGCGTAAAAGAAGTTGAAATTGACTTTGAGGGCAAAAAGGCAACTATAGTATATGACACCAACAAACAATCTCCAGAGGCCTTTGTGGAAAAAGTACTTAGCATTGACAAAACTTATGTTGTTTCTGACGTGGTAACTTCTTCTGATAAAGCTTTTTGGGGAGGTAAAGAAAAAGACAAAAAGAAAACAAAAAACAAAGCTGCTGATAGTTCAAAATCAAGCGGGTCTGATGAAGTTCCTGCAAAGTCATGTGACTCTGAAAAAAAAGCAGCATGTTGTTCTAAAAAGGCTGCCACTTCTTAGTTTTAATTAAAAGTGACATTATAACTGCCCAAAGAGGCAGTTTTTTTTATCTAAAAATCATGAACCTTAAAAACGTTTGCCAACTCTGCATAACAGATTTCTCCTCTCACAATATTTAATCCTTTCCTTAAGTCTTCATATGTATTTGTAGCAGTTTCCCAACCTAAATTAGCAATTTTTAAGACATACGGCAACGTAACATTTGTCAAAGCTAAGGTAGATGTATAGGGAACAGCACCTGGCATATTGGCAACACAATAATGAACAACATCATCAATGATATAGGTTGGGTTTTCATGGGTCGTAGCCACGGTAGTTTCAAAACAGCCTCCTTGGTCCACAGCTACATCCACGAGCACAGTGCCTGGGTGCATTTCTTTCAACATATCTCGAGTGATAAGATTGGGAGCTTTCGCACCAGGAATTAGAACAGCACCAATAATCAAGTCATGGTCTTTGATATGCCGCCTTATGTTATACTCACTTGAAAACTCTGTGACAACATGGCTTGGCATCACATCATTCACATAGCGAAGTCGTTTCATATTGATGTCTAATATTGTTACATGAGCCCCCAAACCTGCTGCCATTTTTGCCGCTTGAATTCCAACAACACCTGCACCAAGTACTAATACTTTTCCCGGAGGCACCCCTGGCACTCCTCCAAGCAGAATACCCCTTCCTTTTATGGGCTTCTCTAAATACTTCGCTCCTTGTTGAATAGCCATTCTTCCTGCTACCTCAGACATGGGAGTGAGAAGTGGTAAACTTCCATCTGCATCTTCAACCGTTTCATAGGCAATACAAATGGACTTAGACTCAATCATGGCCCTGGTGAGTTGTTCACTAGATGCAAAATGAAAATAGGTAAAAATGATTTGATCTGGTCGAATCAACGCATATTCTTGATCGATGGGTTCCTTAACCTTGACAATCATTTCTGCCTTCTCATAAACCTCTTGAGCAGTAGAAACGATAATTGCACCTGCTTCTTGATAATCTGAATCAAAAAAACCGCTACCAAAACCTGCTTCCTTTTCAATCAACACAACATGATGGTTTTTAACAAGCTCATAAACCCCTGCTGGAGTCATTCCAACACGGCTTTCGTTATTTTTAATTTCTTTTGGAACCCCTAAAATCATGACTATACTATTTAAATTATAATCATCAAAAGTAATAAACCCCCCTTAAAATAAAAGTTTACTAATCATTATTATATATATTTAAGCAATGACCCCTATGATTTGAAAATTCAATATTTAATTAAGGAATTATCTTTTTTAATGCAATAATCTGTCAAAATTGACCTGTAATTAAGGGAAAAAAGGAGGGAAAAAATTTAAGAAATCAATAGAATTAGAACTCATTTGATAAGAATTCATTTTTATGAAGTATTTTAAGGTATGTTTCTCGGCTAATTTCAAATGCTCCTAACCTTTCTAAATGTTCATTATGAAGTTGACAATCCAATAACAAATAGTTTTCATTTTTAAGTTTTTCAATAAGCCAAACAAATGCAATTTTACTGGCGTTAGAAGCCTTAGAAAACATACTTTCACCACAATATACATGGCCAAGATCCACACCATAAAGTCCACCCACTAAATTTTCATTCTGATACACTTCAACGGAGGTAGCATGCCCCATTTTGTTTAACAAACAATAGGCCTCCAACATTTGGTCCGTAATCCACGTGCCCTCTTGCCCATCTCGTGGCGTTTTTTGACAAGCAGTTATCACTTCTCTAAAGGCAGTATTGTATCTTATTTCGAAAAGGTTTTTGTTGAAGAGGCTTCGAAGACTTTTTGGAGCTTTATACGTTTTAGGGTCCACTACCATTCGTTCCGAAGGACTCCACCAAAGAATGGGCTCTTCACTTTCAAACCAAGGAAAAATTCCATTTTTATAGGCCAATAAAAGCCTTAAAGGCGAAAGATCACCACCCACGGCTAACAACCCGGTAATTGAAGCTTCTTCAACTGGAGGGAAATTTAAATCAGTGGAGAGAAAATGCACAGGTTAAACAAAAAAATTACACAAAAGTTAAATTAAAAGATTTTGTATATCAGACACTTATATTTTTTTAAATTTGAATGTCTGTTAATAGCAACTGCTTGTTCTTCATTGCTAATTTGAGTTTTTGTTGCTCAGGCAAAGCCTAAACCAACTAAAGCCTCGACGTGTCGAGGCTTTTTTATTAGAAAGGCAAATCGTCTTCCGCCTCTTCTTTGAAATCGGTTGCAGGTTCAAACGCTTCCGTCGTAGGCATTGGCGGCATTGGTGGTTGAGATGCTTGTTCAGACGCCAATTTTTCTACTCTCCAGCCCGAAATAGAATTAAAATATTTTACTTCACCTTGTGGGTTAACCCATTCACGTCCACGTAAATTAATGGATACTTTAATACCTTCACCTGGCTGACAATTATCCAATAACTGGCATTTATCCTGAACAAATTCAATCATTATATGTTGCGGATATTGTTCGTCAGTAGTAACTACCAATTCACGTTTTTTAAAAGTAGGACTCACTTGTTGTTCTGTCCCAATCATTTTGATTTTTCCAATAACTTCCATAATTCAAAAATTTTAATTTAACATTTGGCTTATACTTCAACTCTTTTGGCTAATAATACTTTCCAGGCTGAAAGAGCGTCCTGACGTGATAAATATTCTTTAGCTTTCTTATGAACTTTCATTTCATCTGCCGAACTTAAAACACCTTTCAGGGAAATATTTTGTGATACAAAGATAGTAATTTCTTCTTCTGAAGGAAGCGATTCTACATTTCCTAACATCCCCAAATCATTGCCGTCAAAAACGGAGCTTTTTTTAATAAACTCAGGAATAGCATCTACTCCAATCCCTAAAGTAGATAGAGGTTTGGGAATTTCAAACAAGCCCATATTGGCTCTACTATACCAGTTACCACCCATCCGAGAAACCAAATCTAACTTTAGTTGATCAATTGTCTGGTCTGCATTTAAAATCGATTCATGAAGATGCATCATAACTACCTCACAAATAATCAGATTACCCGCCCCTCCTTCGTTCCCAAGTGAAATAATTTCATTGACAACACATTCAAATTGAACCGGACTTTGAGCTACTCTTGGAGGTTTTATTTTTTGAGAAGGAAGCATCGTTAATCCTGCTTTCAAAAACTCATTTACTCCTTCAGGATATTCTGTTGAAGATAGTGACATTTGTTGAACAATATCATAAGTAACCACATTAATCACTACTTCTTTTTGATGCTCACAATTTACCAAAGTATGTTTTACGGTGTTATCTCTCACCCTTCTTGCTGGCGAAAAAACCAATATGGGAGGATTGGCACTAAACACATTAAAAAAGCTAAACGGAGAAAGATTAGGAATGCCATTTTTATCCATCGTGCTTGCAAAGGCTACAGGTCTCGGGCCGATTGCAGATTGCAAATAACCTTGGGTTTTGGCAACCGATATCTCTTTGGGGTCTAAAGAAATCATAAAAAGTATTTTTACAAAAATAACGAATTCCCATCAGCACTTAAATTTTTTGATTCACAAAATGAATTGCTACCTTTATAGTAAATTTTAGTTATGGTGTTTACTGATCGTCGACAGCTTACACGTTGGATCCTCATCCTGTCTTCCTTTTTTATTGTCATCCTGATTGTTTGGAATACCTATGCTTTTTTTCAAATTTTCAAAGTAGATGAACGCAACAAAATGGAACTTTGGGCCGCTGCACAAAAGACATTGCAAAATGTTGATGAAAATACCGATTTAGAATTACCCTTTAACATCATCAGCAACAATACGAGCATTCCTATCATTCAAACGGATGAACAAGACAAAATCAAAGGAGTCGCCAATATCGATGAATTAATTGAGCGTGATTCCGTTAGACTCTATGGATATTTGGATAAATTAAAAAGAGAAAATAATCCCATTGTTATTCAATATGATGAAGATAAATACCAGTACCTATATTATGGAAACTCCTCTTTACTTAATAAACTAAAATACTACCCCATCGCTTTAATGCTTATTATTTTTCTGTTTGGTTTGGTGGTCTATAATTTTTACCGCACCTCTAAAATTGCTGCACAAAACCGGCTTTGGGCTGGTATGGCTAAAGAAACGGCCCATCAAATTGGAACCCCCCTATCCTCATTGATTGGATGGCTGGAAATCATGAAAGCTGAAGGAATTGACCATCAGATGGTAACTGAAATTGAAAAAGACATTCACCGTTTGCAAGTCATTACCAATCGTTTTTCTAAAGTGGGTTCAGAACCGTCACTCGAGAAAGTCGATATCATTGAGGCCACCAAAAACTCTTTTGATTATTTAAAATCACGATTTTCAAACCAAGTACATTTTTCTTTTTCTGCTCCAGAGGTAACAGTCAAATCACTTATCAATCCAGAATTACACAGTTGGACCATTGAAAACCTAATGAAAAATGCAGTTGATGCCATGAAAGGAAGAGGCTCACTCTCAATGGATATTGTGTTAATAGAAAATGAAGTGAGTATTTATATTTCAGATTCCGGAAAGGGAATCCCAAAAAACCAATACAAAAAGATTTTTGACCCTGGATTTACTACCAAAAAAAGAGGTTGGGGTTTAGGACTATCACTCACCAAACGTATTGTTGAAGAATACCATAAAGGCAAAATCAGAGTACATCATTCTGAACCTGGAAAAGGAACTACTATGGTTGTAGTTTTAAAAAAATACTGATTTTTTAGAAAGACACTTAAAAATTACTAATTTTAAATAATTATAAATCTCTAAGGAAATGAATATTATTATTTTTCTACTGATTGGAGCCGTCTCAGGATGGTTGGCCGGACAAATTTGGAAAGGCTCTGGATTTGGACTAATTGGAAACATTATTGTTGGGGTAATTGGCGGCTTTATTGGTGGCTGGCTCGCTGGACACTTTGGTATAGGCGGAGGCGGTTTGCTTTGGCTAATTATCGTGTCTGTTGTGGGTGCTTGGGTATTGCTGTTTCTGCTGAGTCTAATAAAAAGATAAAAATTCCGCAACTTGCGGAATTAAATGTTTTTGCGAATTGAATGGGCAAGATTTGTAAACTCATCTTGGCTCAATTGAATTTTGCGAATAAACCGCATATCATCCATATCCTTCAATGGAATAAGGTGCACGTGCACATGTGGCACTTCAAGACCAACGACGGCCATACCTATTCTTTTACAAGGAATGGTTTTTTCAAGAGCGATGGCTACTTTTCGGGAAAACTGCATTAACCCCAAGTATTCTTCCTCTGTTAAATCAAAAAGCTTATCGACTTCTCTCTTTGGAATACATAAGGTATGTCCTTTCGCATTAGGATTGATGTCTAAAAATGCAAGAAAACGATCGTCCTCCGCTATTTTGTTGCAGGGAATTTCACCATTGATTATTTTTGTAAATATCGAAGCCATTGTTAAGCTCTGCTTATTTCAAGAATTTCAAAATTTAATGTGCCATTAGGTACGGTAATTTCTGCTAAATCACCCACAGATTTACCTAATAATCCCCTTCCAATGGGAGAAGTTACAGAAATTTTGCCGGTCTTTAAATCGGCTTCACTTTCAGCAACAAGGGTGTATTTCATTTCCATTCCATTGGCCTTATTCTTGATTTTCACAGTAGAAAGCACCAAAACTTTAGAAGTATCTAATTGAGATTCATCTATCAATCTTGCATTGGCTAAAACTTCTTCCATTTTTGAAATTTTCATTTCAAGCAAACCTTGTGCTTCTTTAGCAGCATCATATTCAGCATTTTCAGAGAGGTCGCCTTTATCTCTCGCTTCTGCAATGGCTTCTGAAGCTTTTGGTCTTTCAATAGACTTGAGATGGTCCAACTCTTCTCTGAGTTTTTTTAATCCTTCTGCGGTGTAATAAGATATGTTACTCATAATCGTATCGATTTATAAAATAGAAAAAATCCCATAGACATGGGATTTCTTTCTACAAAGATATTGTTATTTTAGTTAATTCAACTTTAACGTGTATTTTGTACACACTACAAAGATAATTAAATTACTTTTGTTTAATACGATTTTAGCACATTTCTATGATTCGACGTTTGTTTCTTCTACTACTTTTACCTTTGCTTCTTCAATGTGAGCGTGAGGGCTTTAATAACAACAACCCCTTTTTGCCTAATTTGCGTTTTTCCTATGACGTCAATTTAAATCTACCTTCTAATGCTTCCCTTAATTTTGTGGGCAATGGTGTCTATATCCCCGTAGCAGGCGTTCGAGGTATTTTAGTTTTTAACACCGGAAGTGGTTTTTCAGCCTATGACGCAGCCTGTCCCAACCAACCATTAGACAATTGTTCTACGATGACGCTTTCTATTCCGAATGCTGTTTGTCCTTGTGATCAAGAAACCTATAGTTTATTCACAGGACTGAGCAACTCTGGACTACCCTACCCACTTAAACGTTACCGGGTTGAAGTACTTGGCAACATAGTAAGGGTTTTTAATTAACTATTCATTCCAAATTAGGAAGTATTTAATCTTTGGCCTTAATAGATTATCTTTTAAAATGTCAACTGGGTTTATATTATCATTTTCAGGATACCCGATACAACCCTTCCATACAATAAAAAAACCAACCCCTTTCAGGATTGGTTCTTATAGTTTAGTAGCTTCTTGAGAACAACAAGTAATTATTTTAGCTTCTTTGGGTTTTGTCTTGTATCAAAGACATGGGTGATATAAACTGTAGTATAGTGAACCTTTTAAATAATCTTGTTATGCTTTGCAATTAGGTATCTATGGCCCTGTTCTAAATGTTTTAATACATCTTCTTCCTGTCCCAACTCTACCCCTAATTCAAGTGTTTTTACTTTAATTAAAATGTGTAGTACTGTTTTCTGTGCAATTTCAATGGAGACGTTTTTAGCATAAAACTTATATATCTTTTTTAGGTCCTTTTGAGCCTCCAGTGTCCACACAATTTTCATATAGCTACCAAGACTTAAATTCTTTTACCACCTCGTCATGCGTCTTTGTATCTCCTTGTTGAATCTGTTTATTCGTGACTTGTACACGTTCGATTACCTCATGGTCAGACATCACTATACTATCGTTTTCTAATTGATTTTCTTTTACCGTCACAAAATCTAAACTTTTAATAAAATTCAAAAAAGCCTCTGCCTTTATCTTATCCTTAATGTTGATGATAATTTCCATAATTCATATTACTTTTACATATAACCTCAGAATGACCCAAAAGTAGTTTGAGTTATTCAACTAATTTACACAAAGATAGTTAATTCCCAAACAAGAAATATACCCTTCAATTTGAAGTTTAACTTATTTAGGAATTTACCCCAACCAAAAAACCAACCCCTATCGAGATTGGTTTTTGTTTAGGTTTATTTCTTAAACTGCTCCGGATTTCTACTCGTATGCAACACAGCTAAAATGACAATCATTTTTTGAAAGTCATCTACATAATAATGAACTAAAAATGGAAACTTTTCAACCACTGCTGTTCTGACATTGTTATAACGGTTTTCAGCACTAAAGGGAAAGGACTGAAGTTGTTTGATTTTTTTAATTACATAGGTGTAAAACGTTTTCCCCTAAACCCTTATTTTGTAAATCATACCATGCGATAGTATCTTTAATATCTGCTTGAGCATTGGGTTTTAATACGACCTTATAATTTATCATACCCCTTTTCTATTTCTTCACAAAAAGTGTCAAAATCCATAGCATCTGAGGGGTGTTCTATGTATTCTTGTAGTCGCTTATCAATAATATCCTTATGCCATTCCGGAAGATCGCCTTCATGGTCAGAGGGCAATATTATTACTTCTACTCTCTTGGCAGTAAAACTTTCCGGTAGTTTGATTTCAAATGTATTGTCTTTTAAATCAATAAACTGTCTAATGGCATCCATGGTTTCAAAGTTATTTAAACAAATGTAATTAAAAAATGGATGTCTTTCTACAAACCTCAAAAACGGTGATATATCCTTAGATTCTATCCTGAAAAAATCATCAAATCAAAAAACCAACCCTTTTCGAGGTTGGTTTTTTGATTGTTTAGTTGTTGTATGGCTGTTTATTTCTTCACTATCAAGAACTCACTTCTTCTGTTCTCTGCGTGTTGTTCTTCGGTGCAGTTCTCTCCACAGTTGTGCTTGAGCTCTGTCTTACCCATTCCTTTGCCAGAGATACGGTCTTTGCTGATGCCTTTTGAGATCAGATACTGAACCGTTGACTTGGCTCTTTGGTCTGACAACCTTAGGTTGTAACGATCACTACCTCTGTTATCTGTATGCGATTTAGCCAAGATCACCATGTTGGGGTTGGCTTTTAGTACCTCTACGAGTTTGTTTAAGACATTGGCTCCCTCTTCGGTGATGTTGCTCTTGTCAAACTCAAAGAAAATTGGTGGTAATATCACCTCTTTGTCGGTAATGATTACTTCTATTGGGCTTAGTGCAATACTCACGTCTGTTTTCTTCTCTTTGGCTACTTTGATAGGCTGTGTTGCCGGCTCATATCCATCGGCAGAGGCTTGCACCGAGTATTCTTGGTCACAAATCACATACAGACTCGCTTTTCCATCTGCTGTAGTTCTCTCACTTGTAATCACGTTCTTCTTGGCATCCATCACAGAGACTTTAGCATTATTGAGTGGTTTGCCTGTCTTGGCATCGGTAATCACCGCTGCTACTTCTACCTTGCAAAGTGGGGTCACTTTGAAGATGTTGTCCACACCTGCATTTCTGTTACTCGATACAAAACCAAGTTCTCTTTCTTTATAATAGCTAAAAGCAAAGTCATCTTGTGAGCTGTTCACCGGAGCACCCAAATTGGTGGTTTCTGCTGTGGCTAGGGTGTGTGCAAAAACATCATAGCCTCCAAAGCCCTGTCTGCCCTTTGAGGCAAAGTACAAGGTTTGGTTGTCCTCAGTGATAAACGGAAAGCTCTCATCGCCTTCGGTGTTTACTTTGCTACCAAGGTTCTCTGGGGTGCCAAAAGTGCCGTCTGTGGCAATGCTCACCTTCCAGATGTCAATACC
>JBKBOP010000021.1:0-24327 GCA_046293575.1 Flavobacterium sp.
ACATCAAGCTACAATCCAACAATCCTTAATTCCCTTAATAAAACTTCTTAATTTCCTTCATGTTAAAAAAATCCTGAAAATTCAGGGCCTTCAGTAATTTGAACGTTTCTGAATTCTAATTTCTAATTTCTAATTTCCATTTTCTACCTTTGCCCGAAACATATCCATGTATTCCAAGCTTATAAAACCCATACTTGATTTTTTCGCAGCCCTTGTTGCCTTGTTGTTGTTTTCCCCCGTATTTCTCATCGTATTGTTGCTGCTCACCATCGCCAACCAAGGCAAACCTTTTTTTATCCAGCCTCGCCCGGGGAAAAACGGCAAAATCTTCAACATCATCAAGTTCAAAACCATGAGCGACCGCAAAGATGAACAGGGGAATCTATTGCCAGATGCCGACCGCCTCACCCCAGTGGGTGCTTTCGTACGAAAAACCTCTTGAGACGAAATCCCACAATTACTCAATGTTATTAAAGGCGAAATGAGTTTGGTCGGCCCCAGACCCTTGCTTACTCACTACTTGCATTTATATAGTGACTTCCAGAACAGACGCCATGAAGTCAAACCCGGTATCACCGGTTGGGCACAAGTGAATGGGAGAAATGCCATATCATGGGATCAAAAATTCGCTTTAGACATATGGTATGTAGATAACATTTCATTTTTTATCGATTTGAAAATACTCCTCAAAACGGTATCAAAAGTGATCAAAAAAGAAGGTATTAACGCTGCAAATACAGCAACAATAGAACCATTTAATGGCAATAAATAATTTATGGAAAATATTTTTTTATTCGGAGCTTCAGACCATTGTAAATACACAATAGATATTATAGAAAAAGAGGGTAAGTATAAAATTGTTGGAATTTTTGATAAAAGGCTATTACCAGGTGAAATTTTTTATTCATATAAAGTTTTAGGTTATATTGACGATTTATTAAAATTATCAAACTCATTAAAAATTTCAAAAGGAATTGTTGCCATTGGCGATAATTTTACAAGAATGAAACTTGCAAATGAGATAAAAAGTATAATTCAAGATTTTAAATTTGTCAATGCGATTCATCCATCAGTAATAATTGGAAAAAACTCAAAAATTGGTGATGGATGTGTTTTTATGGCAGGTGTAATTTTAAATAATGACTGTTTGATTGGTGATTATGTTTTTTTAGCTACAAAAAGTTCTGTAGATCATGATTCAATAATTTCAAACTATTCAAGTTTAAGTCCAGGTGTAACTACTGGTGGTAGAGTGACTATTGGAGAATGTACTGCAATTGGAATTGGAGCAACAATTCTACATTATATAAATATAGGTTCAAATTGCGTAATAGGAGCAAGTTCATTAATTAACAAAGATGTTCAAGACAATTCGGTGATTTATGGAGTTCCTGGGAAATTAATTAGAATTAGGCTAAATGATGAAAAATATCTCTAAATGAGAATGTATTAAGTGCAATTTTTTATGAATTATATTTTGTGATTTACCTAAACCTTGCTGGTAATGTTACTGTTAAAGAAGGAGCCCATGTGGGCATAGGAGCAAGCATTATCCAAAGTGTAACCATTGGTAAATGGGCTACCATCGGTGCAGGAACTGTAATTATCCAAAATGTCCCAGATTACGCTGTAGTCGTAGATATCTCCGGTAAAATAATCCGTTACAACAACCCTCCACTAAAATAATCCTCACCTTCACCCTCCATCTACAAAGCTGTGACAATAGGGTCTACCCTCTCATAACAACAAATTTCAAACCGTTACCCATCCCTCATCAAATCTTAATCCCCTCAATCCCGCGGACTAAAGGTAAAAAAACACACTTAGCGTCCTCCTCTTACAACTTTGCCATCCCTCAACGATACACCTTAATGCCCTTAACCCCGAGACTTCCCTTAGGTTTTTAATGGTTAAATCAAATAATCTAAAAACCCAAAATAAACTCAAACTTGGCATATTGTTTAAAGAACAAACGAAGTCTTCTTATCAATAATTAAACTTCCGAACTACTGTCCCCCTGAGCCAGCTTGCCCTGAGCGATAGTCGATGGGAAGGGCACATCAAACTACAATCCAACAATCCTTAATTCCCTTAATGAACACCCTCAATGACCTTAATGTTTCAAAACCCTTATAGAATTCTGGAATTTGAAAGTTAGTAGGTGTGCATTGGAACGCGGATTTTAAAGATTGGCTTCGCCAAACGCGGATTCAAACGGATTTAGTCCTATAATCCAACAATAGAATAATCTAAAAACCCAAAATAAACTTAAACTTGGCATATACTTTAAAGAACAAACGTAGTTTTCATTTCAATAATTATACTTCCGAACTACTGTCCCCCTGAGCTTGTCGAAGGGCACATCAAACAGTTCTTAGAAAGTTTTCTGGATTCTATCCCAATCCTTCGGGACTAAACTCTAAATTTGTAACCTCAAGAACAAACATAGATGTCTTCAACCAACGAAAAAATCTGGCTTTCTTCCCCACACATGGGAGGAAACGAACTTAAGTATATCCAACAAGCTTTTGATACCAACTGGATCGCCCCTTTAGGTCCCCACGTCAACGGCTTTGAACAAGACCTCGAAAACTACCTTGGTCAAGACGTTGCCGTAGCCGCACTGAGCTCTGGTACTGCCGCCTTACACTTAGCCCTCATACTCCTCGGAGTCACCCATGGCGACGAAGTCATCTGCCAAAGCATGACCTTTTCTGCTTCTGCGAATCCGATCGTCTACCAAGGAGCCACGCCTATTTTCGTTGATAGCGAGCCCAACACTTGGAACATATGTCCCAATGCCCTGGAAGACGCCATCAAAGATCGCATCGCCAAAGGCAAAAAACCCAAAGCCATCATCATGGTACACCTCTATGGGATGCCCGCTGAGGTGGAGGCCATCAAGACCCTCTCTAACCACTATGAAATTCCTATCATTGAAGACAGTGCAGAATCCTTAGGAAGCACCTACAAAGGACAGAAGTGTGGTACGTTTGGCGATATCGGCATCCTCTCCTTTAATGGCAACAAAATCATTACCACCTCTGGAGGAGGAGCTTTGGTAGCACACGATGCAAAAACTAAAGAAAAAGCTGTCTTTCTAGCCACCCAAGCCAGAGATGCTGCACCTCATTACCAACATTCCCATATCGGTTACAATTATAGGTTGAGCAACATCACTGCCGGCATTGGAAGAGGCCAAATGGAAGTCCTTGACAAACACATCGCCCTTCGCCGTCAAATGAATGCATTCTACCAAGAAGTATTCAAAGATATAGAAGGCATTACCGTCTTCTCAGAACCCGACGAACATAGATTCTCAAACCACTGGTTGAGTTGTATTCTTTTCGACCAAATGACTCTAAAGGGTATAGGCAGAGAAGCTTTAAGACTATTCCTAGAAAAAGATAACATCGAATCAAGACCCCTTTGGAAACCCATGCACCTTCAACCCATATTTTCAAACGCTCCCTACTATGGTGGTAAGGTTGCAGAGCATATTTTTGAGGTAGGTTTGTGTTTACCTTCAGGTTCCAATTTAATCGAAAAAGACAGAGAAAGAATTCTTAACAATATCATCACATTTATAAAATCTGTTTAGATTTTTTTAAGAAATCATTTTTTAGTACATTTACTTCTGTTTTTTAATGATTTTGCATTGAAGAAAATTACATTTAAAAGAAAAGTAGAGGATTTATCCCATTACTTAGGGAGTTTGCACCTTAAGTTTGAGCTAAAAAACCTAGGATATTTACCGCGTTGGTTGGTCTTAATGATAGACTTATTCATCGTAATGGTGTCTGGAGTTATTACTTTTTTCTTATTAAATGGAATGAGTCTTGAGTTCGTGAAACAAGAACACCTCTTTCTGACCATTGCTTATTATACTGTTGTTCACCTTTTCTTTTTTAGATTATTCAGAACCTATTCGGGTATTATTAGACATTCCTCTTTTATTGACGCTTTGAAGTTGTTTTTTGCACAATTTTGTTCATTAGCAGTGTTGTCGGTTATCAACTTTGCTTATTTGATGACCATATCTGAAAAGTTATATCTTAATACTGGTGTTCTAATTAATTTTATTTTATCCTTTTGTTTGTTGTTCCTCTACAGAGTCATCGTAAAACAGACTTTTGACAAATACATTTTTAATTCTCAATCAACAAACTTAACCAAAGCCATTATATTTGGTACAGATGCTAATGCTATCGCTGTTGCAAATGCCTTAAAGTCAGAGTCCCCTAAACGATTTAAATTGATTGGTTTTATTGATAAAATGAGCCAAAATAATACCAAGAGGATTCTCAATTTACCCATCTTTCAATTAAAAAAGAACGTACCTGTGCTAATGAGAATACACAAAGCAGAGGCCATCATTATTGCAGATAACAGTTTGAGTAAATTAGAACGATCAGAGATTGTTGATGAATGTATCAGTTATAATTTCAAAGCATTCACGATACCTTTAATTACAGATTGGGAAGATGAATCGGAAATTTCAAAAAACATCAAAACGTTTGAAATTACAGATTTATTGGAACGTAAACCTATCGTTTTGGATAATCAATCCATATCAAAACAACTACTCAATAAGGTAGTTTTGATAACAGGGGCTGCGGGATCTATTGGTAGTGAAATTGTGAGACAGGTGTTGCAATTTAATCCAGACCATATCTTATTATTGGATCAGGCAGAAACGCCGCTACATCATTTAATGTTAGAGATAGCCTGTCCCGAAGTCAATGTGAAGATGACCCCAATAATGGCAGACGTAAGAAATTATGAATACCTAGAAAAAGTATTTAAACTATATAAGCCTAGCGTAGTATACCATGCAGCAGCCTACAAGCATGTGCCTCTCATGGAGGAAAATCCGGCTCAGGCTATTTTTACAAATGTATTAGGTACTAAAAATGTAGCAGACCTTTCCCAAAAATACAATGTTGATCGCTTTGTGATGGTGTCCACAGATAAAGCAGTGAATCCAAGCAACGTCATGGGAGCCAGTAAACGCATTGCGGAAATGTATGTACAATCCATGCATTTCAAACACAGAAAAATTCGTTCTGAGAATTACACTAAATTCATCACCACTCGTTTTGGTAATGTGTTAGGTTCCAATGGTTCAGTAGTTCCCCTTTTTACCAAACAAATCAATGAAGGCGGTCCTATCACCATTACCCACCCAGATATTATTCGATATTTCATGACCATTCCCGAAGCCTGTCAATTGGTTTTAGAAGCTGGAATCATGGGTAAAGGAGGCGAGATTTTTATCTTTGATATGGGTGACCCCGTAAAGATTATAGACTTAGCCTACAAAATGATTAAACTTGCTGGATTAGTTCCTGAAAAAGACATAAAAATTAAAATAGTCGGATTAAGGCCTGGTGAAAAACTATATGAAGAATTATTAAATGATAATGCTAAAAACCTCCCTACCCATCATGAAAAAATAATGATAGCTGAGGAAGTTTGTGATGAATTTGATATTGTTTCTGATCAAATAGAAGATTTAGTCATCTCGTCGCAGATGAGTACTCCAAACCAAATTGTTTCTAAAATGAAAAAAATCGTTCCAGAATATAAAAGTATGAACTCCATCTTTGAGCAATTGGACCACGATACTATCAAAATCAATATTTAAAGTTATATTTGCCCGAATTCAATATTTTAACAGAATGAACAGAGTAGTTCTTACTTTATTTTTACTATCCTCATTAGCATTTGTTTCTTGTGTGCCTTCCAAGGAAGTAGTCTATTTCCAAGGGATTGATGATAAAAACCTAACTGGTTCGGGAGCTTATGAGCCTGTTTTAAAACCTGATGACGTCTTGTATATTAATGTTTCTTCTTTTGATGATGAGGCAGTAAAACCGTTTAATTTAGGGGTTTCTCAAGAAGGCGGTGGCGGCGGTGGTGGTCAAGGATTAATAATTATGCGTCAAACGTATTTGGTAAATAATGATGGCGATATTGAGTTCCCCATATTAGGTACTGTAAAAGTGGGAGGACTCACTAGAGAGGATGTCACAAGAAAGTTGCAAGTTCGCATTTCAGAATATGTAAAAGATCCTATTATTAATCTTAGAATAGTAAATTATAAAGTATCTGTTGTTGGTGAGGTGAATAATCCAGGGGCTTACACCATTAATAGCGATCGATTAACTGTTTTGGAGGCAATCGCTATGGCAGGTGATATGACTTTATTCGGAAAAAGAGAAAATGTTCTAATCATCAGAGAAAATAGGGGGGTAAAAGAAACCATTAGACTTGATTTAACCAAACCCGATTTTATAAGTTCTCCTTATTACTATCTAACTCAAAATGATGTAGTATATGTTGAACCTAATAAGCGAAAAATCAATTCAACGGCCATAGGTCCAAACATTCTTGCAGGGATTTCTGTGATTGGTTTTGCATTGACCACCATTTTACTTTTATCAAAATAATTATGCAGTTACAGAATACTTCAGAAAATAATGAAAATCAGGTTCCTATTTCTGATCAGATATTTAAATATGTAGCCCATTGGAAATGGTTTTTGTTAAGTGTTTTTGTCACCATGACTGCGGCTTATATTTATCTCAGGTATCAAATTCCTAAATATGGTGTGACTACAACTATTTTAATAAAGGATGATAAAAAGGGTGGGGTCTCCGAAATAGATGCATTTAGTGATTTTGGGTTGTTAGGAGTAAAAAAAAATACGCTAGAAAATGACTTTGAAATTTTACAGTCTAGAAATCTAGCTCAAAACACTGTTAGAGAATTAAATTTTAATATTTCCTATCTTGCGGATGGTAGAATTCTAAATCCTGAATTATATCACAGATCTCCCATTAATATTATATTTGAAAATCCTGAAAATACAGATACTAATGCAACTTTTCACTTTAAGTGGGTCTCAGGTGAAGTATTTGAATTTATGGATGCCTCTAGAAATGTACTTGGGCAATATGAATTTGGGAAACCCTTTGAAACAAAACTGGGGATTGCAACGTTAATCCCAACAAGCAAAGAAAGGCTAAATGATAATATAATTATTATTAAAATCCGTCCTATTTTATCAGCAGCTCTAAGCTTTAAAAGTAAACTAACAGTTTCTAAACCAGGACAAACGGGGAGTATAGCTAGGTTGTCAATGAATGACCCAATCATTGAAAAAGGAATTGATTATTTGAATGCATTAGTTAAGAAATTTAATGACGATGCCACCGACGATAGAAACTTGGTTTCTGTAAATACTCAGGCATTCATCAATGAACGTTTAGGCATAATTACTGGCGAGTTAGATACTGTCGAAAAATTAGCCGAACGATTTAAAAAGGAAAACCGTCTCACCGATTTAGTGTCAGATGCAGGTTTAAATTTGGCTACATCTTCTGAATATGAAAAAGCAGTGGTTGAAAATGGCAGAGATATTCAAGTGGTTGATTTTATGATGAAAAGTTTACAAACGGCACCTCTTGATGAAACTCTCCCCTCTAATTTAATGCCTGGAACCAGTGCGACCTCATTAATCGATCAGTACAATACTTTGGTGCTGCAAAGGAGTAAATTTTTGAGTTCATCAACATCTAGCCATCCTCAAGTAGCTGTGTATAACCAACAGTTAACCGGCTTAAGGGGTGTTATTAAAGAAAGTCTACAAAACTACAGAAGTTCATTATTAATTACACAGTCGCAGTTAAGAGCTCAAGAACGCAAGTTCAATGCTAAAGTTTCTGAAGTACCTACTATTAGTAGAGAATTTAGAACGATTGAACGTCAACAAAATATAAAAGAAGCTCTTTACCTTTACTTAAGACAAAAGCAAGAGGAGACAGCCATTGCCATGGCAGTAACTTCCCCTAAAGCTAAAGTAGTTGATTCTGCTTACTCAATAGGAATTGTATCTCCAAACTACAAAAACGTATATTTAATTGCTTTTGCGATTGGACTTTTGATTCCATTTTTGATACTGTATGTTACTTTTATGCTGGATACTAAAATCCATAACCGACATGATATTGAAAAACATCTTGACGTTCCCTTTTTGGGAGACATACCACTTTCAGAAACGAGCGAAGAAATAATTACTTCTGAAAGCAGGAGTAGCACAGCAGAGTCTTTCAGGATTTTATTGACCAATCTCGAGTTTATGTTGGCTAATACCGCCTCAGGTATTGCTAAAACAATTTTTGTTACCTCAACTATTCCCAAAGAAGGAAAAACGTTTGTGGCGGTGAATTTATCGGCTACACTTGCTTTATACGGCAAAAAAGTATTGCTCATTGGAATGGATTTGCGTCATCCCAAAATTCCAGATTATATAACACTTCCAAGCAATAAAGGATTGAGTAATTATTTGTCGAGTGATCAAATTAAATTAGACGAAATAATTATAAAACACCCTGATTTTAAAGATTTTTGGGTATTACCTTCTGGTGTAATTCCGCCAAATCCGGCAGAACTTTTAAATTCAACTAAAATTTCGAATTTATTTGATCAACTTAAAAATGAATATGATTATATAGTTGTGGATACTGCACCTGTAAGTTTAGTTACTGATACGCTTCTAGTAAGTAAGTTTGCAGATGTCTTTGTATACATTGTCAGAGCTAATTACCTAAGAAAACCTTCATTGATGGTGCCTAAATCGCTTCATAAAGACAACAAGTTGCCCAACATGTCTGTCGTTTTAAATGGAACTGATCCCAAAAGAACTTATGGTTACGGTTATGGTTATGGTTATGGTTATGGTTACGGCTATGGTTATGGTTATGGAAATGAAGAACCACTAGAACCTTGGTATAAAAATATATTTAAAAAGAAAAGCTAGTCAGCAAAAATATTGTTTTTTTCAAATGCAGCCTCAAGTAAATACGTTTCCTTGAGGCTAATTTTTTTCTCAAGACTATTTAAGTGAAATTGATGATGAATATCACTGCCTGTAAAATCAATCATCCCTTTTAATAGCAGTTTTTCAGCAGTGCTCTGTGCTTCAGGGCCATAATAGCCCACCAATGACAATAAGTTCAGCTGAAAGTATAAACCAGATTTTTTAAGCTTTTCATATTCATTTTGATTTTTATAATAATATAAATAGCGTTCTGGGTGGGCCAATATAGGTTGATACCCCATCACTTGTAATTCATAAATGATATCGTATAATTGAACAGGAGCATTCAAATAAGACATTTCTACCAATACCCAATTGTCTTTCAAGGTTAGTAATGGTGCATTTTTAAGATTTTCATAAAAAAAATGATCCATCATATATTCAGCACCAGCTTTAATTGTAAAATGTATTTCATTTTTATTTAAAGCCGCTTTAACCTCTTCCAGTTTATTTAAAATGGTTGTTGAGGTGTTTGGGTAGAGACCCTCCATGATATGCGGAGTGGTTATGACTTTAGAAAAACCAAGGGATCTTATTTGGCTAACAAACGAAATGGTATCCTCTAAAGTTTTAGCACCGTCATCCAAACCAAACAACAAATGCGAGTGAATATCCACATAGCCATTAGGGATAAGCTCTTTGAGTTTAGGTTTACTTTTAAAGTTGAAAAACATATTTATATCATTAAAAAAACCCCTAAAAAGGGGTTTTTAAAATTATGATTGTAGAAAATTAGCTTTTCTTTTTTTATACATATACAGAGCAAATAATAAACCCACTATTCCTAGCCAAATAAGTTTTGAATTGATTGGAGCAGCTGGTGGATCATCATCTTCTAAATCTCCACCATCATTATTGTCGCCTGGTTGAGCGAATAAAATGAAATCAGAAAATAAAATAAAAGCGAAAAGGTAGAATTTAAAAAACTTATTCATAATTATTTGCATTTAGTTGCAAAGATATAAATCCATTCTAAAAAACAGTGTTTTTACAGAAAATTATTTAAACTCTGATGTAAAAAATAGTTTGACACTAGGATATTTAGACTGGGTCATTTGAACAGAAAAGTCAGAATCAGCCAAAAATACTAATTGTCCGTATTTATCGTGGGCTAGAAACTTCTGTTTAATTCTTTTAAATTCCTTAAACTCCTCATTTTTTTCATCGACGGGTAAAACCCAACACGCTTTAAAGGCGGGGAAATTTTCATAAGTACATTTGGCACCATACTCATGTTCCAATCGGTATTGAATGACTTCATATTGCAGGGCTCCCACAGTTCCAATTACCTTACGATTGTTCATTTCTAAAGTAAATAACTGTGCCACCCCTTCATCCATTAATTGGTCTATTCCTTTGTCCAATTGCTTCGCCTTCATGGGGTCAGCATTATTAATATATCGAAAATGCTCTGGAGAAAAACTAGGAATCCCCTTAAAGTTCATCAACTCTCCTTCGGTTAGGGTGTCTCCAATTTTAAAATTACCCGTGTCATGCAGTCCCACTATGTCTCCCGGATAGGAAATGTCAACCACTTCTTTCTTTTCTGCAAAAAAGGCATTCGGACTTGAAAACTTAAGATTTTTGCCTAATCTCACATGAAGATAAGGTTTGTTTCTCTCAAATGTTCCCGAAACAACCTTGATAAAAGCCAATCGGTCACGGTGTTTGGGATCCATATTGGCATGAATTTTAAACACAAACCCACTCAGTTTTTGCTCATCTGGCTGAACCAATCGACTTTCAGACTCTTTTGCTCTTGGTGATGGGGCAATGTCAACAAAACAATCCAACAGTTCTCTTACACCAAAATTATTTAAGGCTGAACCGAAAAAAACGGGTTGTAAATTTCCTTCAAGATAGGCTTGTCTGTTAAAAGCTGGATATACTTCTGCAATCAACTCAATTTCTTCTCTTAGTTTTTGAGCAGGTTTATTTCCAATTAATTTTTCAAGTTCTGGACTTTGTAAATCACTGATGGAAATAACGTCCTCTATATTTTTTCGGCTATCACCACTAAAAAGATTAATGTTTTGCTCCCAAATATTATAAATGCCCTGAAAATCATACCCCATACCTATAGGAAAACTCATGGGGGTCACTTTTAGTTTGAGTTTTTGTTCTACTTCGTCCATCAAATCAAAAGCATCTTTTCCTTCTCGGTCCATTTTATTAATAAACACAATGATGGGGATATTTCGCATGCGACACACTTCTACCAATTTTTCGGTTTGCTCCTCCACCCCTTTAGCGACATCAATAACCACGATGACACTATCTACAGCGGTGAGGGTTCTAAAAGTATCTTCCGCAAAATCCTTGTGTCCCGGGGTATCCAGAATGTTGATTTTTTTGTTTTTATAATTAAAAGCTAATACCGAAGTAGCCACCGAGATACCTCGCTGACGTTCAATTTCCATAAAATCGGAAGTAGCACCTTTCTTGATTTTATTACTTTTAACAGCACCAGCTTCTTGAATGGCACCACCAAATAATAATAACTTTTCGGTTAACGTAGTTTTTCCAGCATCTGGATGGGAAATAATACCAAAGGTGCGTCTTCTTTTAATTTCTTCTGCAAAACTCATGAGCTCTTTTTTGAGCCTGCAAAAATACTATTTATTGATTGGAATTCAGAGAGAAAAATGTGTTAATAAATTTTTGTTAATACTCTATGCGTAACTTGCACAATGCCCCTTTATTTCTATTTTTGTTGATTGCGTTTTCTGACCATCAGGAAATTATAAATTGCGTTTTCTAAACTAAAACCGAATCCAAAAAAAACGATTTCAAATACTTTAAAGCTGACCTTATGAAACACAAACATGCATTCCTTGGATTTTTATTTTTGTTTTGTAGTAGTGTATTCGCTCAACAACCTTCCAAAGAAGTTTTGTTTACCATTGATGAGACTCCCTATTATTCTGATGAGTTTTTAAGAGTGTATTACAAGAATTTAGATTTGGTGAAAGATGAAACCCAAAAAGACCCCGATCATTATCTAGAATTGTTTACGGGATATAAACTAAAAATAAAAAAAGCCAACGCAATGGGATTGCATGAGCAAACCAATTATAAAAATGAATTAGCAAGCTATAGAAGTCAGTTGGCTAAAAACTACCTCACCGATTCTAAAATAACTAATGAACTTATTGAGGAAGCTTACCAACGGATGTTAAAAGAGGTAAAAGCATCGCATATCTTAGTATTGGTGGATGAATCAGCTTCGCCACAAGATACCTTAGCGGCTTTTAATAAAATCAATGACATTAGAAAAAGGGCTTTAAATGGAGAAAACTTTGGGGTTTTGGCTGAATCCCTATCTGAAGATCCTTCAGCTAAAGAAAACAAAGGTGATTTAGGATATTTTAGTGCTTTTAGAATGGTGTATCCCTTTGAATCTGCTGCTTTCACTACCCCTCAAGGTTCCATTTCAAAACCAATTAGAACACGATTTGGGTATCACATTATTAAAGTAGACGACATACGACCACACCGAGGAGAAATTACGGTGGCCCATATTATGATTCTAAATTCTGCAAACAATGATGAGTCAGAAAATGCACAGGCAAAAAAAACTATTGAAGAAATATATCAAAAAACACAGCAAGGTGAAGAGTTTGAAGCCCTAGCAAAACAATTTTCTCAAGACAAATCTAGTGCCTCTAGAGGAGGTATGTTAAATCGTTTTGGTTCAGGACAATTAAGCTCTGATGTCTTTGAAAATGTAGCCTTTGGACTAAAAGAGCCACAATCTATTTCAGAACCCTTTCAATCCAATTTTGGGTGGCACATTGTAAAACTTATTGAAAAACACCCAGTTAAAACCTTTGAAGAATTGCGTCCGGAAATCGAAACAAAAATTAGTAGAGACGAACGTTCAAGACTTATCGTTGCCTCCATGAATGAAAAACTGAGAGCTAAGTACAAAACCAAAAGAAACGATAAGTTGTTTAATGCTATTGCCAAAACTGTAAATACTTCCTATTATGAAGATAACTGGAACATGCCAGAGCAATTAGACCCTTTTAGAGGTGTATTGGTAACAATTCACGATAGAACGTATACGGGTGACGAATTTCTATCCTATTTGTACAATCAACAAAAAAACGGCGATGCTGTGAAGCCTCTTCAAAAATTAGTTGAACTTCGTTATACTCAATTTACAGATGCTAAACTCAACGAAATTTACAACGATAATCTTGAAAATGAATTTCCGGAATTTGCCGCTGTCATGGAAGAGTACAGAGACGGATTATTGCTTTTTGAATTAATGGAAAAGGAAATTTGGGAAAAATCAAAAACAGATACACTTGGGCTCACAGCCTTTCATCAAAGAAACGCTAACAAGTACCAATGGAAAAACCGTATTGAGGGGTATGTGGCTTCCACAACCCAAGAAGCAATTGCCAAAAAGGCATTGGCTATGATTAAAAAAGGTGTTGATGTTGATGAAGTCAAAAAAGCTTTGAATACTCAAGAAACCGTAAATATCATGATGGTGAAAGGAACTTTTGAAGAAGGACATGATGCCTTGCCTAAATCATTCACAATGAAAAAAGGTGTTTCAGAAATTATTAAAGAAGGAAATTACTTTTATATTGTCAATGCAGCAACTTTCAATGCAGCAGGACCAAAGGCTTTTGAGGAGTGTAGAGGTAGAGTAATAAATGATTACCAACAACACCTAGAGGAGAATTGGGTGAGTGATTTGAAGAAGGAGTTTTCCATTAAACTTAATGCAGACGTATTTAAAAGATTAAAAGAGAAAATGAAACGTGGATAAATTTAGTTATCGTTACCACTTATCTAAGTTATCAATTGCTTTTTTACTATTCGTAATAGCTGCCATAGCTGTGACCTATTCATGTCAAACTACTTCAAGTAATAGTAAAGAAGACGCAATAGCAAAAGTTGGAGATACCTATCTCTATAAAGAGGAGATTAAAGACTTGGTGCCTGAGGGAACTAGTAATGAAGATAGTGTTGCCATTGTGAGAGCTTTTATTGATCGTTGGGCAACACAACAGCTCATCATTGATGCTGCGATGAGAAATCTTAGTGGCGACCAGCAACAGCTTTATGACAAATTGGTTCAACAATACAAAACCGATCTCTACTCCAAGGCCTATTTGGAAGAAATCGTAAAGCAATCCATCGATACAGTCATTTCACTGAAAGAGATGAAAGAGTATTATCAGTTGCAAAAAGAAAATTTTAAACTTTCTGGTGCCCTAGCAAGATTGAGATATATCCAATTACCTGAAGATCATCCAAAGTTTGAACTCATAAAGACTAAGTTTAATGACCCAAAAAAGAAAGATGAAAAATTTTGGGAAACCTATCAGTTGCAGTTTAAAAGTTATGCTATGAATGATTCTGTTTGGGTGGAGGTCAATCAGATTTATAAAAAATTACCGTTTATAACTCCAGACAACAGAGACCAATTTATTGTTTCAGGGAAATCTTCACAATTTAAAGATTCAACTGACGTATATTTGGTCCGTGTTTTGCAAGTGACCAATGCGAACGACGATCCTCCGTTTGAATTTTTAAAACCAACCATAAAAGAAATTATTTTAAACCAGCGAAAACTGGAACTGATTAAGAAGTTTGAAAATGAAATTACCAATGATGCCATTAAAAAGAAAAAGTATGAAATATTTCCATAAATCTGTATTGTTACTCTTAATGCTGGTTGTATGGATCCCTACTCATTCTCAGGAAATTATTCAAGAAACCACTCCTGAAGTTAAAAAAGACACCTTCAAAAAATCAAAAAGACAAAAAGTGGACGGTATCATTGCTACCGTTGGAGATTTTATCATCCTTGATTCTGATATTGATTTGGCTTTTATTGAAATGGAAAGTCAAGGAGTTTCCACCCGAGACATCACCCGTTGCGAAGTGTTAGGCTCTTTGTTAGAAGACAAATTATATGCCCATCAGGCGTTACAAGACAGTACCATTGTCGTAAAAGATGCTGAAATTAATGCCATCATGGAGGAAAAATTGGCTGTCATCCTCGAACAAGTAGGTGGAGATATCAATAAAGTAATCAAATTTTACAACAAAAAGAATGAAGAGGAATTCAGAACTTTCTTTTTTGAAATTTTAAAGAACAATAAGCTTACCTCAGAAATGCGTTCCAAAGTCATTGAAGATTTGGAAATCACCCCAGAAGAAGTTAGAACCTTTTTTAAAAAAATACCAACAGAGGAATTACCTGTTTTCGGAGCCGAATTGGAAGTGTCACAAATTATTCTAGAACCAAAAGTTTCAAAAGAGGAAAAACAAAAAGTAGTTGACCGGCTCAACCAAATTAGGAAAGAAGTGCTAGAAGACGGTGCCAGTTTTAGAACTCGAGCCGTAATATATTCAGATGACCGGGGTTCCGCATCCAATGGTGGATTTTATAAAATCAATCGAAAAACTCCTTTTGTCAAAGAATTTAAAGACGTAGCATTTGGTCTGAGCGAGGGTGAGATTTCAAAGCCTTTTGAAACAGAGTTTGGTTTTCATATCATTTTCTTGGAGAAAATAAAAGGACAAGAGTTAGAGCTAAGACATATTTTAATGACTCCAAAAGTTTCTGATGAAGCCTTAAAGGAAGCTAAAGAGAGAGCCCAAACCCTTCGTAAAAGAATTGTTGATGGTGAAATTAGCTTTGCTGATGCTGCCAGATCCATGTCAGACGAAAAAGAAACAAGAGCCAACGGTGGTGTTTTATTAAATCCTAAAACCTTAGATTCGAAATTTGAATTAACGCGAATGGACCCAGCCTTATACTCTCAAATATCCAATTTAAAAGACAGAGAAGTATCATTGGCTATTCTCGATGAAGACCAACGTGGACACAAACGTTACAAATTGATGATGGTTACCAACCGTATTGATGAACACACCGCTGATTATTCAAAAGATTACCTTAAAATTAAGGAATTGGCTATGGGTGAAAAAAGTTTAGAAACCATTGGTAAATGGACGGAAGAAAAAATTAAAGAAACGTTTATAAAAATAAATGCAGAGTATAGAAACTGTACATTCTACAGTAATTGGCTCAAAAAATAAAAATGATTAATACCAACACAATATGTCTGACGTAGCTGCTATAGGAAAACTAGTTGAAAAACACCGAGAACTAAAAGCTGAAATTGCCAAAATAATTGTAGGACAAGATTTGGTTGTAGATCAAATTCTTCTAAGCATTTTTTCTGGAGGTCACGCCCTCTTGGTTGGGGTGCCTGGCTTAGCCAAGACTTTAATGGTAAATACATTGGCACAAGCCCTTGGTCTTGATTTTAAACGCATTCAGTTTACGCCAGATTTGATGCCTTCAGATATTTTAGGGAGTGAGATACTTGATGAAAACCGAAAATTTACCTTTATCAAAGGACCAGTGTTCTCAAACATTATTCTTGCTGATGAAATCAACCGAACACCTCCCAAAACCCAAGCAGCACTTTTGGAAGCCATGCAAGAAAAAGCAGTGACCATTGCGGGACATAATTATAAATTAAGCCAGCCCTATTTTGTGCTGGCCACTCAAAACCCCATTGAACAAGAAGGAACTTATCCCCTGCCGGAAGCTCAATTAGACCGTTTTATGTTTTCAGTGAAATTGGATTATCCGAGTTTTCAAGAGGAAGTGCAAGTTGTAAAAAATACAACCTCAGACCATAAAGTTGAAATCTTACCCTTGTTTAATGCTCAGGAAATTTTAGAATACCAACAGCTTTTAAGAAGAATCCCCGTTCCAGATAATGTGGTAGAATATGCCGTAATGTTGGTAAGTAAAACCCGCCCTGATGGACAGTATGCCAATGACTATATTAAAAATTATATTGATTGGGGAGCAGGACCACGAGCCTCGCAAAATTTAGTATTAGCAGCCAAAGCTCATGCCGCTTTTAGAGGTAAGTTTTCACCGGATATCGAAGATGTAAAAGCAGTGGCTCATGGTATTTTACGCCACAGAGTGGTTAAAAATTATAAAGCTGACGCCGAGAATTTATCGATTGAAAAAATTATAGACACCATACTTTAAAAACTTTCAAAAAAATGCTTCCTGAGCCCAATGTAAAATGACCTTTTCATTGGGTTTTTTGTTTTTTGTATGAATATAATAGATTTCAAATGTGGAACTTTATTTTGCCGGCTCTATGTTTGTTGTCGAATTAGTATTTTACCGCCTTCAAATTGAAAATAATTCAATAAAAAACACCTTAAATTCGATTTATAATAATTATTTTCATCGAAATACTTATTTTGATGGGGATTTTTTAAAGTGATATCGATTTCGTAAATTTGCATCACAAACAAATAAACTTATTTTTCTATGGCTTTTGATATTGAAATGATACAAAAGGTTTATGCCCAAATGGCTGAAAGAGTGGATAAAGCTCGTGAGATAGTCGGCAGACCTTTAACCCTTTCTGAAAAGATTTTATATTCTCACTTATGGGAAGGAACACCCACCCAAGCTTTTACTCGCGGAAAAGACTATGTTGATTTTGCACCAGATCGTGTAGCGTGTCAAGATGCCACGGCTCAGATGGCACTATTGCAGTTTATGCACGCTGGAAAAAGTAAGGTAGCAGTGCCCACAACGGTGCACTGCGACCACTTAATCCAAGCAAAAGTGGATGCTAAAACCGATTTGGCTCGTGCCAAAGAACAAAGCAACGAAGTGTTTGATTTTCTTTCTTCGGTTTCAAATAAATATGGAATTGGTTTTTGGAAACCTGGTGCTGGAATTATACACCAAGTAGTATTAGAAAATTATGCGTT
The DNA here is from genome assembly GCA_046293575.1 of Flavobacterium sp. GTDB lineage: Bacteria > Bacteroidota > Bacteroidia > Flavobacteriales > Flavobacteriaceae > Flavobacterium. Next base: position 17,675 of record JBKBOP010000021.1, read on the forward strand.
CCCCGGAGGAATGATGATTGGAACCGATTCACATACGGTAAATGCAGGCGGTTTAGGTATGTTAGCCATCGGAGTAGGAGGAGCTGATGCTGTGGATGTAATGTCAGGCATGGCATGGGAATTGAAATTTCCAAAATTAATTGGAGTGAAGTTAACTGGAAAACTTTCGGGTTGGACCGCTCCAAAAGATGTAATTTTAAAAGTAGCCGGTATTCTTACCGTGAAAGGTGGAACAGGAGCTATTGTTGAATATTTTGGTGAAGGTGCAACTGCCATGTCGTGTACCGGAAAAGGAACCATTTGTAATATGGGTGCCGAAATTGGAGCTACTACCTCCACCTTTGGTTATGATGCTTCTATGGATCGTTATTTACGTTCAACAGGAAGACCAGATGTGGCTGATGCTGCCAACAAAGTAGCTCAACATTTAACAGCTGATCCAGAAGTGTATGCCGATCCAGAAAAGTATTTTGATCATGTAATCGAAATCAATTTGTCTGAGCTAGAACCGCATTTAAACGGACCTTTTACACCAGATTTAGCAACACCTATTTCAAAAATGAAAGAGGAAGCTATTAAAAACAATTGGCCCTTAAAAATTGAGGTAGGTTTGATTGGTTCTTGTACCAATTCATCTTATGAAGATATTGCTCGTGCGGCTTCTTTAGCCAAACAAGTTTCAGATAAAAATCTTAAAACAAAAGCTCAATTTACCATCACACCGGGTTCTGAAACAGTGCGTTACACGATTGAACGTGATGGATTTATAGAAACCTTTGACAAAATTGGAGCAACTGTTTTCGCTAATGCATGCGGACCTTGTATAGGAATGTGGGACAGAGAAGGTGCAGAGAAAGAAGAACGTAACACCATTGTTCATTCCTTCAACAGAAACTTTTCTAAACGTGCCGATGGAAATCCAAATACTCTAGCTTTTGTTGGGTCTCCTGAATTGGTTACCGCTTTGGCTATTGCGGGAGATTTAGGGTTTAACCCCTTAACGGATACCTTAATTAATGAAGACGGACAAGAGGTGAGATTAGATGAACCTACCGGAAATGAGTTGCCACCTAAAGGTTTCGATGCCGAAGACCCAGGTTTTCAAGCTCCCGCTGAAGATGGTTCTTCAGTTCAAGTAAAAGTGGATGTTGCTTCTGAGAGACTTCAGTTACTTGAGCCTTTTGCACCATGGAATGGAAGCAATATTACCAATGCCAAATTATTAATCAAAGCCTTTGGAAAATGTACCACCGACCATATTTCGATGGCGGGCCCTTGGTTGCGTTTCCGAGGTCATTTGGACAATATTTCTAATAATATGCTGATTGGAGCTGTGAACGCTTTTAATCAGAAAACCAATAGTGTGAAGAATCAGCTGACGGGAACCTATGAAGCTGTCCCTACTGTGCAAAGAGCTTACAAAGCTTCCGGAGTTCCTTCTATTGTTGTTGGTGACCATAACTATGGAGAGGGTTCCTCAAGAGAACATGCGGCCATGGAACCACGTTTCTTGGGTGTGAAAGCGGTATTGGTAAAATCATTTGCTCGTATTCATGAAACCAATTTGAAAAAACAAGGAATGTTGGCTTTAACTTTTGCGAATGAAGCTGATTATGATAAGATTCAAGAAGATGATACCATCAACTTCTTAGACTTAACAGAGTTCACTTCTGGAAAACCCTTGACCTTAGAATTTGTTCATGCTGATGGAAGTAAAGACATCATCCTTACCAACCACACCTATAACGATGGACAAATTGAATGGTTTAAGGCCGGTTCAGCCTTGAATTTAATTGCTGCGGCAAGCAAAGCTTAATACTAAGCCACCTTATTATATTAAAAACTCCCGAAGCAACTCGGGAGTTTTTTATTTGAATTTTAAATTAATATTTCTGAAAGAAAGTAGAATCAAGAAAGATTCCTAATTCCTTACCTCTCAAACCCGCAACTTTTAATCCCGAGCATCGGGGCCGCAACCTACTCCAATACCAAAAAATTCGTTGCTAAGCCAGAAATATTTCAGAATACTAATAATCCCAGTCAATACAATATACAGTATACAATATACATGTAAAAAACTCAATAAAAACGTTCTAAATTCTACCTTACGAGCATTCGGGATAAATTCTACCTTTAATAATAAGCATACCGTCTCACCTTTGCAATATACTTCGCCAAACGAATCACCTGATGGCTGTACCCAAATTCGTTGTCATACCAAATATAGAGCACTATATTTTTTTTGTCATTGGAAATGATGGTAGCAAGACTGTCATAAATGGCCGGTGCATTGGTGCCTACGATATCAGAAGAAACAAGTTCGTCGTTGAGTGAATACTTAATTTGTTCTACCAAATCACCCTCTAAAGCATACTGTTTCATAATGTTATTGACTTCTTCCACAGAAGTTTCACGACCCACCTCTAGATTCAACACCACCAAAGAACCATTAGGAACAGGTACGCGTATGGCATTTGAAGTGAGTTTTCCCGCTAAAGACGGTAAAGCTTTGGCAACAGCACTGCCTGCTCCGGTTTCTGTGATTACCATATTTAAAGCAGCTGCTCTTCCTCTTCGGTATTTGTTATGGAAGTTATCTACTAGGTTTTGGTCATTAGTATAAGCATGGATGGTTTCCAAATGTCCTTTCACCACTCCTAGAGTATCTTCAACAGCTTTTAAAATTGGGGTAATAGCATTGGTCGTACAGGAGGCTGCCGAAAAAATATTGATTTTCTCTGGGTCATAGTTTTTGTGATTCACTCCATGAACAATATTGGGGATGCCTTTACCGGGAGCGGTAAGTAGTACTTTTGAAACGCCTTTGGATTCAAGATGTCTGCTCAGAGTTTCTTCGGTAGTGAAAGCTCCGGTGTTGTCAATCAACAGAGCGTTTTCAATGCCATAAGCAGTATAATCAATCTCTTCTGGAGCATTTGCCGATATCATATGAACTGTGGTGCCGTTTATTAAAAGAGCATTGTTTTCAGCATCTGCAACCACAGAACCTTGAAAATCTCCATGCACCGAATCATATCGCAATAAAGAAGCTCTTTTTTCTAAAAGAGAAGCATCTTGTTTGTCTCGGGTCACAATAGCTCTCAAACGCAACTGATTGCCTTTGCCAGTTTTGGACATTAGTTCTCTAGCCAATAACCTTCCAATACGTCCAAATCCATAAAGAACCACATCTTTAGGTTTGTTCATAGAAAAGTCTTTTGCATTTTTGAGTTTATCAATCACAAACGCTTTGGCGTTGTGATATTGATTGTCTTGCAAATGATATTCGTAGGTTAGTTTACCAATATCTAATTTAGATGGAGGTAAATCTAAAGAAAGCATTTCACGTGCAATTTCAACACTATCAAAAACGGAAATGTGCTTGCCCACAAATTCTCCTGCATATTCATGAAGGTTTAAAATCTCTGAAACGTTTTTGTCAATTAATTGATTTCGGAATAAGACTATTTCAATGGATTTGTCATACCATAAATCACTAATGATTTTAATAAATTCCACCCCAGCTCTTCTTCGGTCGGCCTGAAAGGATAGCTCTTTTTCGTAAAGTTTTGTGTTGCTCATTTGGTTGAAGTTGTAAAATTTGGTGCAAAAGTATCTATTTCAAACGTTTTCGTAAAATATTTTTCAATTTTTAATCAATAAAAAACCACCTCAACTTGAGGTGGCTTGAATAGTTGCTTTTTCATTTATAAGATGATTCTCAGCAATTGACCATTTTGCAACAACAACTCTGCACGAACACTTTCTTTTTCTGACTTACTACCCAAAACTCTGGAAAGAGATTCCACATCTGTCGCTTTAATACCATCAATACTCAGCAAAATACTGCCTTTGAGTTCTTCTGCATAGGGGAGAAGTTTTTCACCCGTAATCTCTCTGATTTTAACCCCGTGATTGAGTTTGAATTTTCGTTTTTCATTGGCATCTAAATCTTCGAGTTCCATACCATAAAACTCATAACTCAATAGTTCCTTTTTACTCAATTTTACTGGAACAACTACATTCTTCCCTTTTCTATTGACAGTGACTTCAATCAAATCATTGGGTCTTTTGGTACTGATATACCCAGATAAATCAGCAAAAGATGTTACTTTTCGGTTGTCTAGTTGCACAATCACATCTCCATCTTTAAGTCCTGCTTTTTCAGCTCCAGAATTTTTGGTCACTTTATTTACGTAAAAACCTTGTGATACATTCAAATTGAATTCTTTTGAAGCATTTCCACTTAATTCAAATCCTTCAATACCTAAAATACCTCTTTGTACATTGCCAAACTCCATAATGTCTTCAATAATTTTTCGAGTAATGTTGGAAGGCACGGCAAACGAGTACCCCACATAACTACCGGTATTCGAAGAAATCATGGTATTGATGCCAATTAAATCACCACGTGTGTTGACCAAGGCTCCACCACTGTTACCGGGATTGACCACAGCATCGGTTTGAATAAACGATTGTATACCTTGGGTGCCTAAGTTCCTCGCCTTAGCAGAAATAATACCCGCAGTCACCGTTGAGGTTAGGTTATACGGATTTCCAACGGCGAGTACCCATTCGCCTACTTTCACAGCATCTGAATCTCCAAAGACCGCATAGGGCAGTTTTTCATCGCTGTCAATTTTTATCAAAGCAATGTCCATTTTAGAATCTGCACCAATAAATGTAGCGGTATATGATCTTTTATTGTTGAGTGTGATTTCAATTTCAGAAGCCCCTTGAATCACATGGTTATTGGTTACAATATAACCGTCTTCAGAAATAATCACACCTGAACCGGTTCCAATTTGTTGCTGTTGCTGTCCACCCCGATATCCATAGAAAAATTCCATAATGGGGTTGGAAACAGTTCTGTAGGATACATTTTTTACGTGAACCACCCGATTTAGAGCAATTTCAGCAGCTGCTGTAAATTCTACAGTTTCTGCTCCCAATCCTACTAATGAAGTTTGATAGATGGGAGCAGTAGTGACAACTGAGTTGTCTTTGAATTGTTTTTCAAAAAAAAGTTTGTAAGCACCCAAAGTTAAACCGGCACTTAACAACGAAATAGTTAAAATTCCAAAAATCTTTTTCATCTTTTATCCGTTTTAGTGTTATAAAATTAATTGAATTTTGAACGTTTTAAAACTTGTTTAACGCTGTTTAACAGCGTTTAACGTTTCCTTAAATATGCCTACCTTTGTTCAGACTTTAAAATGATGCAACTCACTTTTTACAAATACCAAGGCACTGGAAACGACTTTATCATGATTGATAATCGTCAGTTGCTATTTCCCAAAAATGATACCAAACTCATCGAATTTCTATGTCATAGGCGTTTAGGTATTGGAGCTGACGGATTAATACTGCTGGAAAATGACAAAATTTCAGATTTCAGAATGGTGTATTATAATTCCGATGGTAATGAAAGCACGATGTGTGGAAATGGAGGTCGTTGTATTGTGGCTTTCGCCCATTTCTTAGGAATCATTAAAAACCAAACATCTTTTATGGCAATAGATGGATTGCATCTTGCAGCAGTTGAAAACAATATCGTTTCTCTGCAAATGATAGATGTCAATAAAGTTAGTTTAGGACTAAGTCATGTGTTTTTAAATACGGGTTCACCTCATCACGTGGAAATAGTTGAGGATTTAGACCGCTATCCTGTCAAAGAAAAAGGTGCTGAAATAAGATACAGTTCCCTGTATGATGAAAAAGGCAGTAATGTAAATTTTGTTGAGCCATTTTCAGAAAACACTTTTAAAGTGAGAACGTATGAACGTGGGGTGGAAGATGAAACTTTATCTTGTGGGACGGGAGTAACCGCTGTGGCCATTGCCATGCACAACATAGGAGAAACAAAAGACACTTCTATTCATCTAAAGACTTTGGGAGGTGATTTGCAGGTGTCATTTGAAGTAGATCAGCATCATTATTCAAATATATTCCTGAAAGGTCCCGCGATTCAGGTTTTTGAAGGGGCAATACAAATAAATATTCAATGACTTTAGAAGGAACACATATCAAGTTAAGAGCACTGGAGCCCGAAGACCTTGAGTTTGTTCATCAACTAGAAAATGATGAAGATTTGTGGCATTTGAGCACCACGTTGACTCCATACAGTAAATTTGTCATAAAAAAGTACCTAGAAAACGCCAACGCCGATATATTTGAAGCAAAGCAATTGCGATTGGTAATTTGCCTTAAAAACGAAAACATTCCCATAGGATTGATAGATCTTTTTGATTTCGATCCCATTCATCAACGAGCAGGACTTGGAATTGTTATTTACCCTAAAAAACACCGCTCACAAGGATTTGGTCGTGAAGTTCTGGAAGTCATCTTGAAATATGCTTTTACCCATTTACCACTTCAACAATTATTTGCCTCTGTGGAGATTTTCAATATATCTAGTTTGAAACTATTTCAAAGTTTAGGATTTGTGGAATCTGGTGTTAGAAAAAAATGGAATTTTCACGATGGGGCTTGGCATGATGAAGTGTTTTTACAAATTTTTAAAGATTCAATAGCTTAGTAATTTATTTTCAATGAAATTCAAAAAAATTCTCTTGTATGTTTCCTTGGCTTTCCTTGTAGTGGTGGGCTATCTTGGATTCAATATTTATAAAATAGTGTTTACCCCCAATACT
>JBKBOP010000022.1:0-22661 GCA_046293575.1 Flavobacterium sp.
GGTTTGCTTGAAGGAAATTTTCAAGAACAGTATCCTAAACAACTTCAAAATCACTGGCAATTTCTAAAATCAAAATATGATTTAAAAGAAGTACTAGATTCTCCAGTAACTTTTTATAAAGTGCGACCTGATAGCTTTCCTACTATAAGATTAGTACAGTTAACGACTTTATATAAAAACAACTCCAATCTTTTTCAAAAAGTATTAGAAGCCAAAAACAACCGAGAAATTGGACTTATTTTTAAATATGATATTCCTGAATATTGGAAAACGCATTATGTCTTAGATCGACCCACTAAGGTTTCTAATAAAGCTATTTCCAATAATTTTTTAAATCTAATAATAATCAACTCGATTATTCCTTTAAAATTTGCCTACGGACAATGGTGTGGTAACATTGAAGAAGAACTTATTTTCAAACTCATTGAACAACTTCCAGCTGAAAAGAATAAGATTATTGATTTTTTTAATAGGTATGGAATATCTAGTTTTAATGCTCTAGACAGCCAGGCTTTGGTGCAATTAAAGACCAAATATTGTGACAGAAAAAGATGTTTGGAGTGTGATTTCGGGAAAAAACTTGTCAAAGCATTTGCCATTCCATAATTTCTCAATACATTCGGGATTCAAAATATAAAAGATGGTAACTCGAATTAGACATTTTTTTGAGAAATATGGATTTCAGGTATCCTCTCGCGTAGCAGACACAATGGGAATGCGAGCAAGTAATGTCCGTTTGTTTTTTATATACAGTTCATTTTTTACCGTAGGCCTTGGCTTTGTGGTGTACCTTACTCTTGCTTTTTGGCTAAAGTTAAAAGATATGTTGTACACCAAAAGAAGCTCTGTTTTTGATTTGTAAATCTAGATTTTCTCGTTGAAAAATTTTAATTTAACAATTTTTTTTGCATCTTGCTCCATCATAAAGTACGCATCACAAATGAAAAAAAATTTATCAGTTTTTTTATTGTTCCTACCTTTTTTAAGCTTTTCTCAATCTCGAAGTTTTGAAGATCGAATCAACGATATCGTTCAGCCTGCAGTGGATGCGATGGGGATGCTTTTTTTCTATAAACCCTTTGAATCTATTGGATTTGACATGCCATTGGTAGTGTTGTGGTTGGTTGTTGGTGCTGTGGTTTTTACACTCTATATGGGTTTTGTGAATATTCGTGGTTTAAGACATGCCTATCAGCTTATTAGAGGAGATTATGACAAACCCGAAGATGAGGGAGAAGTATCCCATTTTCAAGCATTAGTTACAGCTCTTTCTGGTACTGTAGGTTTAGGTAATATTGCTGGTGTTGCAGTAGCTATCACAATTGGTGGTGCTGGAGCCACATTTTGGATGATTGCAGCTGGATTTTTAGGGATGTCATCAAAATTTGTTGAATGTACTTTGGGGGTAAAATACCGTAAAATGAATGACCTTGGCGAAGTGTCAGGTGGCCCCATGTATTATCTTTCGGAGGGATTAAAAAGGAAAGGTTTTTCCAAACTAGGTAAAGTGCTAGCAGTTGTTTTTGCTGTACTTTGCGTGGGAGGATCCTTGGGAGGAGGAAATATGTTCCAAGCCAATCAATCTTTTGCTCAGCTTGCAAATGTGTTTCCAACATTTAAAGAAAGCGGTTTCATTTATGGACTTGTTTTAGCAGTGCTAGTCGCAATTGTAATCATTGGAGGAATCAAAAAGATTGCCAGTGTTACAGATAAAATAGTGCCCTTTATGGTGAGTGTTTATGTAATTACATCCATTTTAATTATAACCATCAATATCACTGAAATTGGAGAGGCTTTTAGCGAAATATTCAGAGGTGCTTTCACCGCAGACGGTATTAAGGGAGGTGTTATAGGGGTGCTTATTGTTGGTTTTCAAAGAGCTGCTTTTTCAAATGAAGCCGGAGTAGGTTCTGCAGCCATTGCTCATTCCGCTGTAAAAACAGATGAACCAGTTAGCGAAGGTCTTGTTGCTTTGTTTGAGCCGTTCATTGACACCATTTTAGTATGCACGATGACCGCTTTGGTATTGATTTTTACAGGTTTTTCAAACCCAAAAGATCAAGATTACATTGACAGTTTGTCGAAACGATATGATATTTCTGCCGCTTATATTGATAGTGAATTTGAAACCATTGAAACTTTTAAGACCAGTATAATTTCTGAGTCAGCACCAGAACGAGTGGTGCTTCTAAATGCTAATAAAGGTGTTGAAATACATGACTTTAATCAAAACAAAAATGAATATGTTTTGAAAGATAAACTCGAAGGAGCCAAGTTGACATCAGAAGCTTTTAGTGTTGTATTTCCTTGGTTTCGGTATATTTTATTATTTGCCATTATTCTCTTCGCTTTTTCAACAATGATTTCTTGGTCATATTACGGGATGAAAGCATGGACTTATTTGTTTGGAAATACCAAAACAATGGAAAACATTTATAAATTTATCTTTTTGATATTTGTTGTGGTAGGTTCTTCATCCAGTTTAGGAGCCGTTATCGACTTTTCTGATATGATGATTTTAGGAATGGCATTTCCAAATATATTAGGACTTTATTTCTTATCTTCTGAGGTTCGAAAAGATTTAAAAGATTATTTCAGAAGACTAAAGTCGGGAGAAATTAAAAAGTATAACTAATTGTTATTCTATGAAAACTCTTTTCCATCTCACTAAAGGTCAGCGGAAAGGAATTATTGCTCTTTTGTTCTTGATAGTTTTTCTACAACTTTCTTATTTTTGGTGGAAATCCCAAAGAAATTCAAACTTTTCAATTGAAGAAGTCGAATGGCTAAGCATGCAGCAATGGATTGACAGTGTTTCAATTTCAAAAGATGACAATGTTCAAAAGGTTTATCCATTCAATCCCAATTTCATTTCTGATTTTAAAGCCTATCGACTAGGTTTATCAACTGCAGAGTTTGATAGACTTACAGCTTTCAGAGCCCAAAATAAATATGTAAACTCTGCTGCCGAATTTCAAAGTGTTACTAGAGTTTCAGATAGTCTTCTTGCTGAAATAGCTCCTTTTTTTAAGTTTCCGGATTGGGTCAACAAAAAGAAAAACAACAATAATCCATATCAATTTAAACAAAGCAATTCAAACAAAGAAACCTTGGGGCAAACCGATATTAATGTAGCATCTCAAGAAGATTTGGTAAAGGTCTATGGCGTTGGTGCAGTTACGGCTCAAAAAATATTAGATTTTAGAGAGCGTTTAGGTGGATTTGTCGATATACAACAACTCAATGATATTTGGGGTATTAAGCCTGGGGCTATTACTGAAATCGAAAAATATTTTTATGTTGGTGAATCTCAGAATGTAAAAAGGTTAAACATAAACAAGGCAAATATGAAAAGTATTTCTGAGTTTCCTTATTTTAATTCTGCCTTGGCAAGAGAGATGGTTACCTATCGCACTATGAATAACGGCATTGCTAAAATTGAGGATTTAACAAAAATTAATGGATTTCCCATCGAAAAGTTAAAAATAATCGCCTTATATTTGGAATTCTAAAAATTTAACAGTCTTGCAACTAAAAGACAATTGTAAATTTATGAATTCAACATATTTTAGTGAGGAACACGAGTTGTTCAGAGAAAGCCTTAGAAATTTTTTGGTAAGCGAAGTGGTTCCGCATGTAGAAAAATGGGAGAAGACGGGTACTATTGATCGTTTTATCTGGAAAAAAATTGGCGATATGGGTTTTTTCGGTATTGCCTATCCAGAGGATTACGGTGGAATGAATCTTGATTTGTTTTACACTGTTATATTATTAGAGGAACTTCAGAAAATTAATTCCGCTGGATTTGCCGCTGCTTTGTGGGCTCATGCTTATTTAGCAATGACTCACCTGAATGCCGAAGGTGATGAGCGAATCAAAAAAGAGTATTTAACACCAAGCATTGCTGGTGAAAAAATTGGTGCCTTATGTATAACAGAACCGTTTGGAGGAAGCGATGTCTCTGGCATGAGGTCTACTGCCTTGAAAAAAGGTGACAACTATATTCTTAATGGTTCCAAAACATTTATCACCAATGGGGTTTATGCAGATTACTATGTGGTGGCTGCCAAAACACAGCCCGAACTTGGAAACAAAGGCATCAGTATATTTTTAGTAGATACCAAAACCCCAGGGATAAATGCAACAAAACTTGATAAATTGGGTTGGAGGGCTTCTGATACTGCTGAAATTGCTTTTGATAATGTTGAAATTCCCGCCGAGAACCTTATGGGTGAAGAGGGCATGGGGTTCTCATATATCATGCAGCATTTTGCATTTGAACGATTGATCATGGCCATTAATGCACATGCTAGAGCGGAATATGCGATTGAATACACACTAGGATATATGGCTGAACGTGAAGCATTCGGCAAAACAATTGACAAGTTTCAGGCTTTAAGACATAAATTGGTCGACCATGCTACCGATGTGGAACACTGTAAAGTGTTTAATTATGTTGCTACTGCACGTTTGGATAAAGGCGAGTATGTTGTTAAAGAGGCCACCATGGCAAAATTAAAATCTACCAAAGTGGCAGATGAAACTATTTATAGTTGTCTTCAAATGCTGGGCGGATATGGATATATGGAAGAGTATCCTTTGGCAAGATTGTTTAGAGATAGCCGTTTGGGACCTATTGGTGGAGGAACTTCAGAAATTTTGAGAGAGATTCTTTCAAAAATAATTATTGATAAAAACAACTACAAACCAGCTATAAAGTAATCATCTCTTCGCCTCATATTTGTCTAATTAAAATGTTCCAAAACGAATGTAACGGTTAGGTTTTTATTAAGATTTAAAAATTCAAAATAGTGTTGATTAATTAAAAATAATTAATACATTTGCCCCCTAAATGAGAGGAGGTGTCTAGATTATGTTAATTGTACCAGTAAAAGACGGAGAAAACATTGATAAGGCTTTAAAGCGTTACAAGAGAAAATTTGATAAAACAGGGGTTGTAAGGCAGTTGAGAAGAAGACAGGCTTTTATAAAACCATCTGTAGTAAATAGAGCAGTTGTTCAAAAAGCTCAGTACATTCAAAGACTTAGAGATAGCGTTGAAATGTAAATTAAACCTGTTTGAAATAAGCAACCGTTAGTGAAAAGTTTGTAACTTTGACCTAACGGTTTTTTTTATGTATTCAAATCAAGAAGCATTTCGCAATTATTTATTATACCAGAAAAAGTATTCTGAACATACCGTTAAAGCCTATTTGTCAGATCTTGAAAAATTTAGTGATTTCTTGAAATCGAATAGTATTTGTGATGTAGACCATGTCAGTTATGTAGATGTTAGAAACTGGGTGGTTTCATTGTCTGAAAGTAATCTGTCAAACACTTCAATCAATAGAAAGATGGCTTCACTTAAAGCCTATTTCAAATTTTTAATGAGGATTGAACAAATCTCTTTAAATCCTTTACTTAAGCACAAATCTTTAAAAGAACCCAAAAAAATTCAAATTCCTTTTTCTGAAAATGAAATGTTAGCCGTTTTGGATGGTATAGAATTTACAGAAGATTTTGATGGGGTATTAAAAAAAACAATTATTCTATTGTTATATTCTACAGGAATCAGAAGGGCTGAATTGATATCGCTGAAACCCGAAAGTGTAGATTTTTCGAACCAATCTTTAAAGGTTCTTGGAAAAAGAAATAAGGAGCGGATTATTCCATTGACTGATGAGATTCTCAGCCAATTGAAGTTTTATTTAGAATGTAAAAAGACACTAAAATCAAATGTCAACATAGAAACACTATTTATTTCAAAAAGGGGTGTTAAATTATCTACGACGTTTGTCTACAATTTAATTAATTCGTACTTTGGTATGGTATCTGCAAAAAGCAAAAAGAGTCCGCATGTTCTACGTCATACATTTGCTACTCATTTGCTCAATAACGGTGCAGATTTAAACTCTGTAAAAGAACTTTTAGGACATTCAAGCCTTGCTTCAACTCAGGTATATACGCACAGCAGTTTAGCTGAATTAAAAAAAGTATACAGTGAGTTTCATCCAAGAAATAAGTCCTAAGTTAAAAATGTATAACCTTTAAATAGACATTTATGAAAATCAATGTGAATGCCGTCAACTTTAATGTTGACAGAAAGCTTGTCGATTTTATTCAAGAGCGAGTAGATAAACTTGAAAAGTACTATGATAAAGTGGTTGCTGCTGATGTTTTTTTGAAAGTAGAATCCACTAGCGAGAAGGAAAATAAAATTGTAGAAATTAAAATGCACGTGCCCGGTGATGATTTAATGGTGAAGAAGCAATGTAAGACATTTGAAGAGGCAGTAGATACTTGTTGTGAGTCCTTGGGTAGATTGCTTTTGAAACGCAAAGAAAAAATAAGAACCCATATCTAAAAAAAGAGAAAAAATAATTTTGATAAATAAATAAATTCCATACATTTGCAGTCCGTTAGAAATAGCGGACTTTTTTTATTGGTGCTCATTGTTTTTTTGAGTGCTAATGTTTTAGAGGTTTTGTTGTTGATTTGAATAACAAAGTTTTTGAAACTCTTTTACAAGTTCAAATGTATTTGGTACTTGCCAAAGAAAGAAAAGTATTTCAAGTTCTGAAATTTAATAGTTTAAAAGGGGAGATACTCAAGCGGCCAACGAGGGCAGACTGTAAATCTGTTGGGAAACCTTCGCAGGTTCGAATCCTGCTCTCCCCACAAACTTTCAAATAAGAATTTATCCGAAAGCTTGCTTTCGAGTAAATTCGTTTTGAAAGTTTGGGTAAGGCACCGCCTTACAGGATCATGAAGCGAAGCGGAATAATCCTGATTTATCAAGCTTGCTTTCGAGTAAATTCGTTTTGAAAGTTTGGGTAAGGCACCGCCTTACAGGATCATGAAGCGAAGCGGAATAATTCTGATTTATCAAGCTTGCTTTCGAGTAAATTCGTTTTGAAAGTTTGGGTAAGGGACCGCCTTACAGGATCATGAAGCGAAGCGAAATAATTCTGTAATTTGGAATGTCTACATTCAGATAAAATTTGAAAGTTAGACATAAGCAAAGCCCAAAATGGTTATCTGAGTATAGCGACACAGTCCTATTTGATTTAAAAGCCGGTGTAGCTCAGGGGTAGAGTGCTTCCTTGGTAAGGAAGAGGTCACGGGTTCAATTCCCGTCATTGGCTCAAATTTGTATACATTAAACACTATTTATAAACTAAGATTAAAAATTATTCAAAATGGCAAAAGAAAGTTTCAATCGTTCCAAGCCCCACTTGAACATAGGTACTATTGGTCACGTGGATCACGGAAAAACAACCCTTACAGCTGCAATTACTAAAGTATTGTCAGAAAAAGGATGGTGTCAGGCAAAGTCATTCGACCAGATTGACAACGCTCCTGAAGAAAAAGAAAGAGGTATCACCATCAATACTTCACATGTTGAGTATGAAACTCTAAATCGTCACTATGCTCACGTTGACTGTCCAGGTCACGCTGACTACGTTAAGAACATGGTTACTGGTGCTGCTCAAATGGACGGTGCTATCCTTGTTGTTGCTGCGACTGATGGTCCAATGCCACAAACAAGAGAACACATCCTTTTAGGTCGTCAGGTAGGTATTCCAAGAATCGTTGTATTCATGAATAAAGTGGATATGGTTGATGATGCTGAGCTTCTTGAGCTAGTTGAAATGGAAATTAGAGATTTGTTATCATTCTATAACTATGATGGAGATAATGGTCCTGTAGTTCAAGGTTCTGCTTTAGGTGGTCTTAACGGAGAAGCCAAATGGGTAGAAAAAATTCTTGAATTAATGGATGCTGTTGATAGTTGGATTGAAGAACCAGTTCGTGACAACGCGAAACCTTTCTTAATGCCAGTTGAAGATGTATTTACCATTACAGGTCGTGGTACTGTTGCTACAGGTCGTATCGAAACAGGTGTTGCCAATACTGGTGACCCAGTTGAAATCATTGGTATGGGTGCAGATAGATTAACTTCTACTGTAACTGGTGTTGAGATGTTCCGTAAAATCCTTGATAGAGGTGAAGCTGGAGATAACGTAGGTCTTTTATTGAGAGGTATTGACAAAGCTGATATCCGTAGAGGTATGGTTATTTGTAAGCCAGGTTCAGTGAAGCCACACGCTAAATTCAAAGCTGAGGTTTATATCTTGAAAAAAGAAGAAGGTGGTCGTCACACTCCATTCCACAACAACTATCGTCCTCAGTTCTATGTAAGAACAACTGACGTAACAGGTATTATTTCTTTGCCTTCAGGTGTTGAAATGGTAATGCCAGGTGATAACTTAACCATTGAAGTTAACTTGCTAAGCCCAATCGCATTAAGCGTAGGTCTACGTTTCGCTATCCGTGAAGGTGGTAGAACAGTAGGTGCAGGTCAGGTTACTGAAATATTAGACTAATTATATTAATAATATAAAGCCAGCATGCACCCTTGTGGTTAGCTGGCTTTTGTTACACGGGTGTAGTTCAAGGGTAGAATAGCGGTCTCCAAAACCGTTGATGGGAGTTCGAATCTCTCCACCCGTGCAAAAAGAAATACTGATGACTAAAGTTTTTAATTATATCACAGAGTCCTTTGAAGAATTGAAGAACAATGTAACCTGGTTGCCTTGGGCAGAAGTTCAACGTCTGACCATCATTGTAGCCGTATTTTCAATACTGTTTTCACTTTTGATTTTTGGTATAGATGAATTTTTTACCAAAGTGATTTCAGGTATATTTAAATTATTAAAAGGATAATGGCGGTTATGAGTGATAGTAGCTTAAAAAAGTGGTATGTTGTCCGTGCTGTTAGTGGCCAGGAGAACAAAATCAAAACCTACATTGAAAATGAAATTAATCGTCTGAATTTAGCCGATTATATTTCACAGGTTTTGGTTCCTACCGAGAAAGTGGTTCAAGTTAAAGAAGGAAAGAAAATTTCTAAAGAGAAAGTTTATTTTCCTGGGTATTTGATGATTGAAGCCAATCTTTCAGGTGAAATTCCACATATAATAAAATCTATCACAGGCGTCATTGGTTTTCTTGGTGAAGTTAAAGGGGGAGACCCTGTGCCATTGAGGCTCTCTGAAGTAAATCGTATGTTAGGTAAGGTAGATGAACTTTCTATTACTGCGGATACCCAAAATATTCCTTTTAACATTGGTGAAACTATAAAAGTGGTAGATGGTCCTTTCAATGGTTTTAACGGAACTGTTGAAAAAATAAATGAAGATAAGCGTAAACTTGAGGTAATGGTAAAAATTTTCGGAAGAAAAACTCCATTAGAATTGAGCTTTATGCAAGTTGAAAAAGTATAATTGTTACATTTTATAATTTACATCTTGCTTCCAATTGAGATGTACTAAATTTTTTTTAAAAAATGGCTAAAGAAGTTAGTAAAGTAGTTAAACTACAAGTTAAGGGAGGTGCCGCGAATCCATCGCCACCGGTTGGACCTGCTTTGGGAGCTGCTGGGGTTAACATCATGGAGTTTTGTAAGCAGTTTAATGCTAGAACTCAAGATAAACCTGGCAAAGTGTTACCGGTACAAATTACCGTGTACAAAGACAAATCTTTTGATTTTGTCGTGAAAACTCCGCCGGCTGCTGTACAGTTGCTTGAAGCAGCTAAACTAAAGTCGGGTTCAGGTCAACCAAACCGTAAGAAAGTAGCAAGTGTTACTTGGGATCAAATCAAATCTATTGCAGAAGATAAAATGCCTGATTTAAATGCATTTACTCTTGAGTCTGCAATGACTATGATTGCTGGAACAGCTCGTTCCATGGGTATAACTGTATCGGGAGAAGCTCCTTTTAATTAAAAGAAGACATGGCAAAATTGACTAAAAAGCAGAAACTGGCTGCGTCTAAAATTGAAAAAAATAAGTTTTACACTTTGAAAGATGCTTCGGCATTAATAAAAGATGTTGCTTACGCGAAATTTGACGAGTCTGTGGATATTGCTGTAAAATTGGGTGTAGACCCAAGAAAAGCAAATCAAATGGTTAGAGGAGTGGTAACATTGCCTCATGGAACCGGAAAAGATATGAGAGTTCTTGCTCTTGTAACGCCGGACAAAGAAGCCGAAGCAAAAGCTGCTGGTGCAGATTTTGTAGGTTTAGACGAATACCTTCAAAAAATCAAAGACGGTTGGACAGATGTTGATGTAATCATCACTATGCCTGCTGTAATGGGTAAATTAGGTCCTCTAGGTCGTATATTAGGCCCAAGAGGTTTGATGCCTAACCCAAAAACTGGAACAGTTACTATGGACGTTGCGAAAGCGGTTCAAGAAGTAAAGTCTGGTAAGATTGATTTTAAAGTTGACAAAACAGGTATCATACACGCTGGGATCGGTAAAGTATCTTTTGATGCTGATAAAATCGCCGAAAACGCAAACGAAATTATTCAAACACTAATCAAACTGAAACCAACTGCAGCTAAAGGTACTTACATCAAGTCAATTCACTTGTCAAGTACTATGAGTCCTGCTATTGCTTTAGACCCTAAAGCAGTTTAATTGGTAGTTAAACATTATAGATATGACCAGAGAAGAAAAATCAAGAGTTATTGAAGATTTAACGGCACAGTTGGCTCAGAGTAATGTTGTTTACCTTGCAGATATTTCCTCGTTGAATGCAGAAACTACTTCAAATTTAAGAAGAGCTTGCTTCAAATCAGGAATTACCTTGAACGTAGTAAAAAACACTTTGCTTGCCAAAGCGATGGAAGTTTCTGAAAATGATTATGGCGATTTGCCTAGTACACTTAAAGGAAATACTTCTATTATGATTTCTGAAAACGGGAATGCACCCGCTAAAGTAATCAAAGAATTCCGTAAAAAGTCTGAAAAACCTATTCTTAAAGGTGCTTACATCCATCAGGCCGTTTTTATTGGTGACAACCAACTAGACGCCTTGATTGCACTTAAGTCCAAAGAAGAAGTTATTGGAGAAATCATCGGACTTCTACAATCTCCTGCTAAAAATGTTGTTTCCGCACTTAAATCAGGTGGTGGTAAAATTGCAGGTATTGTAAAAACCTTATCTGAAAGATAAAAATTAGCACGCACATTTTAAACATTATATTACAAACTTATTAAAAACGATAGAAAATGGCAGATTTGAAACAATTCGCAGAACAATTAGTTAATTTAACAGTTAAAGAAGTTAATGAATTAGCTACAATTTTAAAAGATGAGTATGGTATTGAGCCTGCAGCTGCTGCTGTAGCTGTTTCAGCAGGACCTGCTGCTGGTGGTGGTGAAGCCGCTGCTGAAGAACAAACTGAATTTACAGTTGTATTGAAAGAAGCTGGTGCTTCTAAATTAGCTGTAGTGAAAGCTGTAAAAGAATTAACCGGTCTTGGTTTGAAAGAAGCCAAGGATCTAGTAGATGGTGCTCCTGCAAACATTAAGGAAGCAATCTCTAAAGATGAGGCCGAAGGTCTTAAGAAAGCTTTAGAAGAAGCCGGTGCTGTTGTTGAGTTGAAGTAAGCTTAACATAGTTCTAGGAACTAGGTTTAGGTCTTGAGTTAATCGCTCAGAGACCTAAACCCTTTTTCGTATAAATACTTTATACGTTTTTTTATTAAATTCTAATCAAAATTTTGTCCATTGATGATAACGAATCAGACTGAAAGATTGAATTTTGCCTCCACAAAGAATATTCCTCAATTTCCGGATTTTTTGGATATTCAAATAAAATCATTTAAGGATTTCTTTCAACTGGAAACCAAAACAGATGAAAGAGGCAACGAAGGTCTTTATAACACCTTCATGGAAAACTTTCCAATTACAGATACCAGAAATAATTTCGTGCTGGAATTCTTGGATTACTTTGTAGATCCACCAAGATATTCAATACAAGAGTGTATTGAAAGAGGATTGACCTACAGCGTACCATTAAAAGCCCGTCTCAAACTCTATTGTACCGACCCAGAACACGAAGATTTTGAAACCATTGTTCAAGATGTATATCTAGGAACAATTCCTTACATGACACCTAGTGGTACTTTTGTTATAAACGGTGCGGAAAGGGTTGTTGTTTCGCAATTACATAGATCTCCTGGTGTATTTTTTGGTCAATCGTATCATGCTAATGGAACAAAACTTTACTCAGCTAGAGTAATTCCATTTAAAGGGTCATGGATTGAATTTGCTACGGACATCAATAATGTCATGTATGCTTATATCGATCGAAAGAAAAAATTACCAGTAACCACACTTTTCCGTGCTATTGGTTTTGAAAGAGATAAAGATATTTTAGAGATTTTTGACTTAGCAGAAGAAATCAAAGTTTCTAAAACCGGTTTAAAGAAATATGTTGGAAGAAAATTGGCCGCTCGTGTTTTGAATACGTGGCATGAAGATTTTGTGGATGAAGATACCGGAGAAGTCGTATCTATTGAACGGAATGAAATTATTCTAGACCGTGATACCATCTTAGATAAAGATAATGTTGAGGAAATCTTAGAAGCTAACGTGAAAACCATTCTTCTTCACAAAGAAGATAACAATCAGGCTGATTTCGCCATTATTCACAATACTTTACAAAAAGACCCAACCAATTCTGAAAAAGAAGCGGTGGAACACATATACCGTCAATTGAGAAACGCTGAGCCGCCTGATGAGGAAACTGCTCGTGGTATCATTGATAAACTGTTCTTCTCAGATCAAAGGTATAACCTTGGTGAAGTGGGAAGATACAGAATGAATAAAAAGTTAAACCTTGAAATCCCTATGGATAAGCAAGTTTTAACAAAAGAAGATATAATTACCATCGTAAAATATCTTATTGAATTAATCAATTCTAAAGCAGAGATTGATGATATTGACCACTTATCTAACCGTCGTGTGAGAACAGTAGGTGAACAATTGTCAGCTCAGTTTGGCGTTGGTCTAGCCCGTATGGCTAGAACCATCCGCGAAAGAATGAACGTTAGAGATAATGAAGTATTTACCCCCATCGATTTGATTAATGCCAAGACCTTATCTTCGGTTATTAATTCTTTCTTTGGAACTAATCAGCTTTCTCAGTTTATGGACCAAACAAATCCATTGGCTGAAATTACTCATAAAAGAAGATTGTCAGCCCTTGGGCCAGGTGGTCTTTCAAGAGAAAGAGCAGGATTTGAGGTGCGTGACGTTCACTATACTCACTACGGAAGACTTTGTCCGATTGAAACACCTGAGGGACCTAACATTGGTTTGATTTCTTCTTTAGGGGTGTATGCTAAAGTGAATAGCATGGGATTCATTGAAACGCCATATCGTAAAGTAGAAAACGGTGTGGTGGATTTAAAATCTACACCTGTATACTTAAGTGCAGAAGAGGAAGAAGGTAAAATGATTGCTCAGGCCAATATTGAAATGGATGCTAATGGTAAGATATTAGCTGAAAGAGTTATTGCTAGAGAAGAAGGAGATTTCCCTGTAGTGGAACCTAAAGTTGTACATTATACTGACGTTGCTCCCAATCAGATTGCTTCTATTTCCGCTTCATTGATTCCTTTCTTAGAACATGATGATGCGAACCGAGCTTTGATGGGATCCAACATGATGCGTCAAGCAGTTCCTTTGTTACGTCCTGAATCTCCAATTGTTGGTACTGGTCTGGAAAGACAAGTAGCCTCTGATTCAAGAGTATTATTCAATGCTGAAGGCGATGGAGTTGTTGAATATGTAGACGCCAAAAAGATTGTCATCAAATATGATAGAACCGAACGTGAACGTATAGTCACTTTTGAATCTGATGAGAAAACATATATCCTGACCAAATTTCAGAAAACCAATCAAAGTACTTGTATCAACCTGAAACCTATTGTTCGAAAAGGGGATAGAGTTGCTAAAGGTCAAGTTCTTTGTGAAGGATATGCTACACAAACTGGTGAACTTGCTTTAGGTAGAAACCTTCAAGTGGCCTTTATGCCCTGGAAAGGATACAATTTTGAGGATGCCATCGTTATTTCTGAAAAAGTGGTAAGAGATGATATATTTACCTCCATCCATATTGATGAATATTCATTAGAAGTAAGAGATACCAAGTTGGGTAACGAAGAGTTAACCAATGATATTCCTAACGTAAGTGAAGAAGCTACCAAAGATTTGGATGAAAATGGTATGATTAGAATTGGAGCCGAAGTGAAACCTGGCGATATTCTAATCGGTAAAATTACACCTAAAGGTGAATCAGATCCAACCCCCGAAGAAAAACTCTTAAGAGCTATTTTTGGTGATAAGGCTGGAGATGTAAAAGATGCTTCTTTAAAAGCTTCGCCATCACTTCACGGAGTTGTTTTAGACAAGAAATTGTTTGCTAGAGCTGTAAAAGACAAACGTAAGAGAACCAAAGATAAGGATGATTTAACGGCTCTAGAAATGGAGTTTGAAGTTAAATTCCATGAACTGAAAGATAAATTGGTTGATAAGTTATTCAACATTGTAAATGGCAAAACCTCACAAGGGGTGATGAATGATTTAGGAGAGGAAGTATTACCAAAAGGTAAAAAATACACTCTTAAAATGTTGAATGCTGTAGAAGATTATGCACACCTTACCAAAGGGCAGTGGGTGGCTGACGATGAAACCAATGATCTGGTAAATGATTTGATTCACAATTATAAAATCAAATTAAATGACCTTCAAGGTGCTCTTCGTCGTGAGAAATTCACCATCACCGTTGGAGATGAACTACCAGCTGGCATTTTGAAACTTGCTAAAGTATACATTGCGAAAAAGCGTAAACTTAAAGTAGGTGATAAAATGGCGGGTCGTCACGGAAATAAAGGTATTGTTGCTAGAATTGTACGTCAAGAAGACATGCCTTTCCTTGAAGATGGAACACCTGTGGATATTGTATTGAATCCGCTAGGGGTACCTTCTCGTATGAACATCGGACAGATCTATGAAACTGTTTTAGGTTGGGCTGGAATGAAACTAGGGAAGAAATTTGCTACTCCAATTTTTGATGGTGCAACGATTGAACAAATAGATGCTTTAACTGAAGAAGCTGGAATCCCTCAATTTGGTCATACGTATTTGTATGATGGTGGTACTGGTAAACGATTCAATCAAAAGGCAACAGTTGGAGTGATTTATATGTTGAAACTAGGCCACATGGTTGATGATAAGATGCACGCACGTTCCATCGGTCCTTACTCACTTATTACGCAACAACCGTTGGGTGGTAAAGCTCAGTTTGGAGGTCAAAGATTTGGAGAGATGGAGGTTTGGGCACTTGAAGCGTATGGAGCCTCTAGTACCCTTCGTGAAATTTTGACTGTCAAATCTGATGACGTCATCGGTAGAGCTAAAGCTTATGAATCTATTGTTAAAGGTGAGCCAATGCCGGAACCCGGATTGCCAGAATCTTTCAATGTATTGATGCATGAGTTAAAAGGTCTCGGACTTGATATCAGATTAGAAGAATAAATAGTTGATGGTTGTTGAAGAGGTGTTTTGCCTTTTCAACAACTTAAAACCAACAACTTTAAATTTTTACCACCATGATGAATAGAAATAAAGATAAAAATACCATTAAAACGTTTAACAAAATCTCTATTGGTTTAGCTTCTCCGGAATCGATGTTAGCTGAATCAAGAGGTGAGGTGCTTAAACCAGAAACCATAAACTATCGTACTCACAAACCTGAGCGTGACGGATTGTTCTGTGAAAGAATATTTGGTCCTGTTAAGGATTACGAATGTGCTTGTGGAAAATACAAGAGAATTAGATACAAAGGCATTGTATGTGACCGTTGTGGTGTTGAAGTAACAGAGAAGAAAGTGAGACGCGACCGTGTAGGACATATCAACCTAGTGGTTCCCATTGCCCATATCTGGTATTTTAGATCTCTTCCAAATAAAATTGGTTATATCCTTGGATTACCTTCCAAAAAATTGGATATGATTATTTACTACGAGAGATACGTAGTCATTCAAGCGGGTATCGCCAAAAATGTGGATGGAGAACCTTTAAAAAGATTAGATTTTCTTACTGAAGAAGAGTATTTGAATATTTTAGATACCCTTCCTATGGAAAACTTATACTTAGATGAAAATGACCCTAACAAGTTCATTGCTAAGATGGGAGCTGAATGTATTATGGATTTGTTGGCAAGAACAGATTTGGATGTGCTTTCTTACGACTTAAGACATGCTGCCAATAATGAAACTTCCAAACAAAGAAAAACAGAAGCCTTAAAAAGACTTCAAGTAGTTGAATCGTTCCGTGAAGCAAATCTCAATAGAGAAAATAAACCACAATGGATGATTCTAAAAGTTATTCCTGTGATTCCACCTGAATTACGTCCCTTGGTGCCTCTTGATGGTGGACGTTTTGCTACTTCAGACTTAAATGACCTTTATAGAAGAGTAATTATCAGAAACAATCGTCTGAAAAGATTGATGGAAATTAAAGCCCCTGAAGTGATTCTTAGAAATGAGAAACGTATGCTTCAAGAAGCTGTAGATTCATTATTCGATAATACTCGTAAGGCTTCTGCGGTTAAAACTGAATCGAATAGACCTTTAAAGTCATTATCTGATTCTCTTAAAGGAAAGCAAGGTCGTTTTCGTCAAAACCTTTTAGGAAAACGTGTGGATTATTCTGCTCGTTCAGTAATTGTTGTTGGACCCGAATTAAAAATGTTTGAATGTGGATTGCCAAAAGATATGGCTGCCGAACTTTACAAACCTTTCGTAATTAGAAAACTAATTGAAAGAGGTATTGTTAAAACGGTAAAATCTGCTAAGAAAATAATCGATAAGAAAGAACCTGTAGTTTGGGATATTCTTGAAAACGTAATCAAAGGACATCCAGTGCTTTTGAACCGTGCTCCAACACTTCACCGTTTAGGTATACAAGCATTCCAACCAAAATTGATTGAAGGTAAAGCCATACAATTGCACCCGTTAACATGTACGGCATTCAACGCCGACTTTGATGGTGACCAAATGGCAGTGCATTTACCACTTGGACCAGAAGCAATTCTTGAAGCTCAATTATTGATGTTGGCTTCTCATAATATCCTAAACCCTGCCAACGGAGCTCCTATTACGGTTCCGTCTCAAGACATGGTTTTGGGTCTGTATTATATGACCAAAGAAAGACTAACCACTCCTGAACTTAAAATTATCGGAGAAGGTTCTGTATTTTATTCTGCTGAAGAGTTAAATATTGCTCTGAATGAAGGTAAAGTGGAACTGAACGCCAGAATCAAAGTGAGAGCTAAAGATTTTGATGAAAACGGAAATTTAGTTTATAAAATTATTCAAACAACTGCGGGTAGGGTATTATTCAATGAAGTAGTTCCCGAAGCAGCAGGTTATATCAATGCTGTATTAACTAAGAAATCTTTAAGAGATATTATAGGTCAGATACTAGCAGTGACTGATGTGCCAACCACAGCCGCTTTCCTTGATAGCATCAAGGATATGGGTTATAAATTTGCATTTGAAGGTGGATTGTCTTTCAGTTTAGGTGATATTATTATCCCAGAGCAAAAAGATGATTTAATTGCAGATGCCAACGAACAAGTTACTGCCATTTCCATGAATTATAACATGGGTCTTATTACCAATAATGAACGATACAATCAGGTAATTGACGTTTGGACTTCCACCAATGCTTTGTTGACAGAATTGGCCATGAAAAAAATTAGAGAAGACCAACAAGGTTTCAACTCTGTATTTATGATGCTTGATTCTGGTGCGAGGGGTTCTAAAGAACAAATTCGTCAGTTAACAGGTATGCGTGGTTTGATGGCAAAGCCAAAAAAATCTACTGCTGGTGGTGGTGAGATTATTGAAAACCCAATTCTTTCTAACTTTAAGGAAGGTCTTTCCATTTTAGAATACTTTATTTCTACCCACGGTGCACGTAAAGGTTTGGCCGATACCGCTCTTAAAACAGCAGATGCTGGATACTTAACGAGAAGATTGCACGATGTTTCACAGGATGTAATTGTGAATATGGTGGATTGTGGTACTTTGAGAGGTGTTGAAGTAGCTCCCCTCAAAAAGAATGAAGAAATCGTTGAAACATTAGGCGAGAGAATTTTAGGCCGTGTGGCACTTCAAGACATTGTCAACCCAATGAATCTTGAGGTTTTAGTTGAAGCTGGTACTGAAATAACGGAGGCCAAAGTAAAACTCATCGAAAATTCACCTATTGAAAGAGTTGAAGTTCGTTCACCATTATCTTGTGAAGCAGAAAAAGGAATTTGTGCCAAATGTTATGGTAGAAACCTTGCCACAGGTAAAATGATTCAAAAAGGTGAAGCTGTTGGTGTTATTGCTGCACAATCTATTGGGGAGCCAGGTACGCAGTTAACCTTAAGAACCTTCCACGTGGGAGGTACTGCAGGAAATATTTCTGAAGAATCAACCATAGTAACTCGTTTCAAAGGTCGTTTAGAACTTGACGACTTAAAAACAGTGAAAGGTGAAGACGGTGAGGGTAATATGGTTGACATTGTTATCTCGCGTTCAACTGAATTAAAACTTGTTGATGAAAATACAGGTATTCTATTAAATACTCATAACATCCCTTACGGTTCGACTATTTTTGTTAAAGACGGTCAGTCGGTAGATAAAGGTACTTTAATATGTAAGTGGGATCCTTATAACGGTGTTATCATTTCTGAGTTTACTGGTAAAATTGGTTATGAAGATCTTGAGCAAGGTCAATCTTTTCAAGTTGAAATTGATGAACAAACAGGATTCCAAGAGAAAGTTATCTCTGAAGGTAGAAACAAGAAATTAATTCCAACTCTACACATTTATGGTAAAGACGGTGAAATGATTCGTTCTTATAACCTACCTGTTGGTGCTCACTTGATGGTTGAAGATGGTGATAAGATTAAAGCAGGTAAGATTCTTGTAAAAATCCCAAGACGTTCTTCTAAAGCTGGAGATATCACAGGAGGTCTACCAAGAATTACCGAACTTCTTGAAGCTAGAAACCCATCCAACCCCGCAATTGTTACAGAAATTGATGGTGTGGTGTCATTTGGAAAAATCAAACGAGGAAACCGTGAAATTATCATCGAATCTAAATTTGGTGAAATCAAGAAATACTTGGTGAAACTTTCTAACCAGATTTTGGTTCAGGAAAATGACTTTATTAAAGCGGGTATGCCTATGTCTGACGGAGCTATAACACCAGAAGACATCTTGAGAATTCAAGGGCCTTCGGCAGTGCAGCAATACCTTGTTAATGAAATCCAAGAAGTATATCGTTTACAAGGGGTGAAAATCAACGACAAGCACTTTGAAGTAGTTATTCGTCAAATGATGCGTAAAGTAGTTGTTCAAGATCCAGGAGATACTTTATTCTTAGAAGAACAATTGGTTCATACCAAAGACTTTATTGTTGAAAATGATAAGTTATTTGGAATGAAAGTGGTTGAAGATGCTGGAGATTCTCAACAATTGAAGGCCGGTCAAATCGTTACGCCAAGAGAACTTAGAGATGAGAACTCTTTATTGAAACGTGAAGACAAAAACCTAGTGGTTGCTAGAGACGTAGTTACTGCCACTGCTACACCAGTACTTCAAGGGATCACAAGAGCTTCATTACAAACCAAATCGTTTATTTCTGCGGCTTCCTTCCAGGAAACTACCAAAGTGTTAAACGAAGCAGCTGTAGCTGGAAAGGTAGATACACTAGAAGGCTTGAAAGAAAATGTAATTGTTGGTCATAAGATTCCTGCTGGGACCGGTATGAGAGAATATGATGAAATCATTGTAGGTTCTAAAGAAGATTACAATGAATTAATGGCTGCCAGAGAAGAATATAATTATTAAAATCATGAGTGATTCAAAACAACAACCGCAAGGTCAAATTAATATTGAATTGGATGAAAAAGTAGCTGAAGGAATTTATTCCAACTTAGCCATCATCAATCATTCACATTCAGAATTTGTATTGGATTTTGTAACCTTAATGCCAGGAGTGCCCAAAGCGAAAGTAAAATCAAGAATTATCTTGACCCCACAACACGCTAAACGGTTGCTTAAAGCCATCGGTGAAAATATCCATCGTTTTGAAATGGCACATGGTGAAATCAAAGATTCTGAACAACCTCAATTACCTTTGAGTTTTGGTCCTACAGGACAAGCTTAGATTTCTTTTGTGTAAACATATTTAAACTCCCCTTTTATTGGGGAGTTTTTTGTTTTTAATACTATTCTTTAGCCTTTAATTAGCTGATGCTAATTTATTGTTTATCGATGAAATGCACAAATGACCCATTGAAAAATATCAATGTGTGAATTCATCGTGTTTATCATCAATTCATCGAAAACTTCATGATTTGATTGGAAGTAGGTATAATTTTATACCAGAAATCTAAAGAATTAGACACCATAAACATGAAGAATTTCACTAAAGTCGTTATCATTACAGTATTGTTTATTTCAGCTTCACTTTCTGCACAAGAAGCGGTAGAACAAGAAAATTTCACTTCAATTGAAAAAACGATTTTAAATGTCGAAACCGCTCTTGGTTATGCTACTGCAACATCTCAATGGTTTACTGGTGTAAAACAAAATATAGAAACTTCTATATCAAAAAAAGATTCTCAAAACAGCACCAACAGTCTTCTTTCTAAAAAAGAAATGTACCTTCAATCAGGATTGACCAATAAAACGTTACTAATCCGTTCACTTTTGAAAAAGGCTGATAGTAATACTAGAGCTACTGTATAATATTTTCAATTTTCCAGCATGGTTTTCGTCCAAATGTTTCATACAAATATTAGTTTTAAAGTGTGTTGCATTTCTCTTTTCTAATTATTGGTTTTTATTCTTATCTATTTAATTTATTTACAATTAAACATTTTATCAACACGAAAACGATTTCGAAAAAAATCATTGATATATGTAATTATAAAAAATGTACTTTTGATACTATAAAATAATTAAATATTTAGTAGTATGGGGGCAAAATTACATTATTCGTTATTTGTTATGGTTTTATTTGTTTTTTCCATAACTGATAGTATTGGTCAAAACATTTTTTCAGGAGAGCCAGTTCAATGGGTAGGTACTCCTAATGGTTTTAGCACTTCACCTTATAATTCTGATTACAGGACATTAGGTTATCGAAGAGTTTCTACAAATGTTGGAAATCCAAGTGATGGAAGAGGTCAATGGGCCACTACTATCAATGTTCAAAATTCTGGTGGGAATATTCAACCTTCAAACATGCCTGGAGGCGGTTCAGGTGGTTGGCTGCTAATATCTGGACCTTCAGGTAATCGTTTTCAAAACAAATGGGCCTTTGGAGGTGTGGGGCAAGCGGCCGTTAATTCACAAAACGATATCGCTCATCAAGGCTCTACAGACATGGGGTTAAATATGTCCACACCCGGTCGTTACACCTTTGTCATGCGTGATAATGGATATAATAATACAGAAGTTTATATAGGATACACTTCAAATGATCCTGTAAGCGTTTCTAGAACTGCAGCTTCTTATGTTAATAGTCAAGCGGTTATATCAATTAGTTCAAGTGCCACTCCATCAAGTGGAGAAAGAGTGTTTGTTCGCTATCGAGTGGGAACTAATAATTTTACAAGTTCGACTTCAATTGTCCAAGCAACAGGTTCGGGTACTAACTGGACGGCTACCCTTCCCGCACAAAGTTGTGGAAGCACTATTTTTTATTATGTTTTTACAAGTACTAGAGATTTAAATCAATTAAATGCTTCAAGTGAACAACAACGCTCATTAGCAACCTTGAGGTATGATGATGCATTTGGAGCTAATTATTCAATTTCCACTAATGCTGCATCCGCATCTGTACTTTCTGGAAATTCAACAATATGTGAAGGTGATTCCTCAAATCTCCAAGTTCAAATTACTGGAGGAATTTCTCCATTTAATGTCGAAATTAGTGATGGCAGTTCTACTTTTACTGTCAACAATTATATTTCTAACTCACCTATCGCTGTAACACCCGATGCTAGTAAATCTTATTCATTGGTTTCAGTTACAGGGTCAGATGGATGTTTAAGTGCTGCATTGTCTGGTAGTGCTGCTGTCACAGTTCAAATTCCCACACTTTGGTATGCCGATGTAGATGGAGATGGTTTTGGAGACCCAGATGATTCCATCGAGAGTTGTGACCAACCGTTGGGGTATGTTGATAATAATTTGGATTGTGATGATTCTGATGATTCTATTACAGTTGCACAGGTTTGGTATTTAGATAATGACAATGATGGTTTTGGGAATGATGCTATTTCAATTGTAGATTGTTTTCAACCTTTTGGTTATGTAGCTGTGGGTGGCGACTGTGACGACACTGACGCTACCATCTACCCTGGAGCACCAGTGATTTGTTATGACGGCATCCAACAAGATTGTAATTTAGACGAAACGGATGGTTGTCCACAAATCACGACGCAGTTATTACCTAATGATTGCAATAGTACTTTGACCTCTATGACGCAAACGGTCAGAGCTGCTTTCGCTACTGTTCCAGCGGGAGTAAGTGTGAATGCATACAGATTCTTAGTAACCAATACTGCAACGAATGAGTTTAGAGAGGTGACCACCTCTAACAGAGTATTCTCGATGGCTTTAACAGATATTGCAGAGTATAACTCTGCGTATACAGTTGAGGTAGCCTTGTTACTCAATGCCGAGTGGCAGCCTTATGGCCCTGCTTGTACGTTGACGACTCCA
>JBKBOP010000023.1:0-22527 GCA_046293575.1 Flavobacterium sp.
CAGGCAAGATTAGAATTTCA
The DNA here is from genome assembly GCA_046293575.1 of Flavobacterium sp. Taxonomy (GTDB): domain Bacteria; phylum Bacteroidota; class Bacteroidia; order Flavobacteriales; family Flavobacteriaceae; genus Flavobacterium. Next base: position 21 of record JBKBOP010000023.1, read on the forward strand.
AGAAGATTTGCGTTTTGAATGTGAGGGATTGAGTGTATTCATAACTCACATAGCAGGCTATCCTGGCAGATTTAATGCTAGGGTGAGAGAAATTTTAAATGAACAGGCTCCGAAGTTGATGATTTGTGGTCATTCACATATTTTAAAAGTGCAGTTTGATCCAAAGTATGATATTTTGTTTATGAATCCTGGAGCAGCTGGTATTCATGGATTCCATCAAGTGAGAACTATGTTGAGATTTCAAGTTAGTGATGGAAAAGTCCATCATTTAGAAGTCATTGAATTTCCAAAAAAAAATTAACGATATACTGCTTTTACTTCAATTTCAATTTTTGTTCCTTCGTTTGGAATTGATTCAATTGCGATTTTACCTTTCATCCCTTTAATTCTAGATTTTATTTGCGAAAGCCCAAATCCATCAGAAACTCCAATTTTTTTTAGATTTAAACCATTACCATTGTCACTCACCATGAGCTTAAAAATTCCATTCTCCTCGTTAATGGTAACAGTTCCTTTGGATGCTTGACTGTGTTTTAAAATATTGTTAATCAATTCACTAACAATAAAGTAAATTTTCAATTCAAAATCTTGATGGTATTTGATAATTTCTCCAATTTGATTATCAAAATCTATCGAAAGTGTTGAGTTACTATTTTTTTCGCATAAGTCATGAAGAGCCACTATCAGTCCTAGCTTAGCCAGCACAGGCGGTATGAGCTGATGAGATAAATCTCTAACATTATCATGGGCCTCTTTTAATAATTTACGTGATTTAATGATTTCTTCGGGAATGTCATTAGGGGTGGTTGTCATATAAGCAGACAAGTGTAGACCTGCTGACGAGAGTAATGCACTGATGTTATCATGAAGAACCTCCGAAATTTTTTTACGCTCCAACTGTTGTCCGTCAATGGAAGCATTTATTATATTATTCTGTATTTCACTATCTAATTCCCTTAGTTTGTTTTTTTGTTTCAAAACCTGATAATTGTAAAAAAAGTATAAAAGTAGAAGACTTAGCACCAATAATGAACCAACCAAAATAACTAAACGATTATTTCTTTTTTGTTGTTCCTCTAAAAATCGTGCTTTGTCCGAAAATTCTTTTTCAACTTTATCAATTTCATATCTCAATTCAACTTCTCTAACAGCATCATTAATATCTTCATTATACATTTTGTCTTTTAAATAAAAGGCTTCAAGATGAAAATGATTGGCTCGTTCATAATTTTCTAATTTTTCATAAGCATACCCCATGTTTTGATACAAAAAACTTAATTCTTGGTCAGGAATTTTGTCTTTATAGTGGTCTAAAGTGTATTTTAAATATTCTAGAGCTTTTTGAAAATCTTCATCATAAACCATGTGATAGTAAGCGTAATTTCCTAGGGCGATAGTAATATTGTAGTCAACTTTGTATTGTTTAGCATAATAATAACTACTATCCAAATATTTTTTTGCTAGTTCATGTTGTCCCTTTGAGATGTAGTAGGCAAAATGATTGTTGAAACTGCTTGAAAGGCCTCCTGGACTTCTTTCATCCAAATCAATTTGATGCTTTTTTTTCATAAAGAAATACGCACTGTCTGGATTCTTTGCAGAGTGTAGTCTGAATAAATTTTGATAAGCATCTTTGAGGTCTTGTTTTTGAGATTGATTGTTTGTTGATTTTAAAGTTTTATGATAATATTTCATTGCCTTAGCAGTATCCTTAAGGCTTGAATAACGTTCTCCAAGCTTTTTATAAATTTCAGATGTATTTAAATTTAAATCGTTTTCATCTATATATTGTAATAAATCAAAAAATATTTTTACAGATCGTTGACTGTCATTTAATAATTTGTAAACTTCGGCAGTTTCAATTAATAGTCTACAGTACTCATTGTGTTTTTTTTCTTCTAACAGGCGATTGGCTAAAGTTTGAGATAAATCAATATATTTTAAATAGTCTTTGTTTTTTTTAAATTGCTCCAAAGAATACATCTCAGCTTTTGTTTGTCCTGAACTAAAGGAGAAGCAAAATCCAAATAAAAAAAGAATAAAAAATCGGGTAATTTTCATTTACATCTTAAGTAACTAATTTATTTTTCAAGGCATACTTCACCAATCCAATGGTGTTTTTCACCTTAAGTTTTTTGATGAGATTTTTGCGGTGGGTTTCAACAGTGCTATTGCTAACGCACAGTTTTTCACTAATTTCTTTATTGCTGTATTCTTCAATGATGAGTCTTAGAACTTCCATTTCCCTGTCTGAAAGTATCATTTGAATATTAAGCGTATTCACATCTTCAGAATCATTCTTTGATATGGAATTAAAAATTTTTCTACTGATGTTTTGTGAGAAATAATCTTTACCACTGTAAACAGTTTCAATGGCTTCCATAATACTATCTCCTGCACAATCTTTTGATAAATATCCGCTAGCACCCAATTTCATGACTTCTTTTATAAGATGTATGTCATCATAACTCGAAAGCACAATTACTTTACAACAGTAACCACGTTCTTTAAATTCTTTCAACACCTCTATACCATCTTTTTCAGGCATGTTGATGTCCATAATCAGAATTTCAGCATTGGTACTACAAACATTGTTTATTAAGTTTACTCCATTACCAGCAGTTCCAACGACATCAAAATTTTTGTGAGCAGCCAAAACTACTTTCAATCCATCAATGAGTACCTGATGGTCATCTGCGATAAAAATTTTTATTTTTGAGGACATATATTTTGTTTATCCATGAAAATACAAATGTAAAAAAATATAAATGCAAAAAAGCCATGTTATTAAACATGGCTTTTCCGCACATAATAAACTAAGGTTTATTGAATTATCTGATTCTATTCGAAGATTTTACGAGTTTTTCATCTTTCTTGACAGCATGATTGGCAAGTGCTAAAAAAACGATAGAAACAAGAGGGAGGAATAACCCAATGCCTTTCTCAGAAACATCATATTCTCCAGGCAAGATTAACGAATAAAAAATCAATAATCCCAATAAAATAACGTTGATAACAATATTGAAGAGTCCAACTACAAATTGTTGTTGTCTTTTCTTATATGAAGTAATGCTCAAAATAGAGAGAGCAGTTGAAAAACCGAATAATACACCAATTAACAAATGGGATGCAGCTAGCACTTTAATTCCGTAAGAATCTATCCACAGATGGAACCAAAAGGGGAGAACCCCGGAGCAAATTATAGCCCCAATTAGATATAATGATTGAATTCTTTGTAGCATGTCATTGGAAATTGTGTGAGCAAAAATATATTTTCTTTTTAAATAACCCTATTGTTTACTCAAAATAAATTTGTAATATTGCATAACAATCCGATAATCTTTATCTCGGAAATTTACCTCAATACCTTTTCAAAAATTAATTCCTAAAACATTCATGTTTGAAATATCTTCGTTAAAATCGATGAAGTTACCTCAACTTCAAGAGATTGCTAAATTGGCTGGTATAAAGCATTATGGCCTTAAAAAAGAGGAACTGATACAGTTAATCCTCAAAATACAGGATGATAAGCCTGTTCAAAAATCAAATGAAACTGGTGATTCCATTTCACTTTTGAAACAAAAACGTAACAGAATAAATAAAAATCCAAATAATAGCGAACCAGAACTGGATGTTATTATTGACAGTTCTGTGGTGGATGAAAAAGAGGAAGTTTCAAAACCAGTTCAAAATGAAGTAGCCTCAGATGTGGTGGATACACCACCAAAGAATTTCGAGAAAAAAAGGTTTGAAAAAAAGCAAGCCCCAGCTTTCAAAGAAAATAGAAACAAGCCTCAAGAGTCAAATCCCGATGGATTGCCCAAGGAAAATGAAAATACTCAAGCTCCTGCTCCTGTTCAAAATCGTGCTCAAAACCAGAACGGTAACAATTTTCAGAATGGCAACCACCATCACAAAAACAAAAAAGTAAATTACCGTGATGCAGATTATGAATTTGATGGTATTATTGAAACCGAAGGAGTATTAGAAATGATGCCTGATGGGTATGGTTTTTTGAGATCATCAGATTACAATTACTTAGCATCCCCAGACGATATTTATTTATCAAATTCTCAAATCAGACTTTTTGGTTTGAAAACGGGTGACACGGTAAAAGGGGTGGTGAGACCGCCAAAAGAAGGTGAAAAATTCTTTCCTTTAGTAAAAGTTTTAAAAATCAATGGACACGATCCACAAGTAGTACGAGATAGAATTGCATTTGAGCATTTAACACCTTTGTTTCCAGAACAAAAATTTAATTTGGCAGACAAGCAAGCCACTTTATCCACCAGAATTATAGATTTATTTTCACCTATTGGGAAAGGCCAAAGAGGGATGATAGTGGCACAACCCAAAACGGGTAAAACTATGTTGTTAAAAGACATAGCCAATTCCATTGCTGCCAATCATCCCGAAGTATACTTAATTGTGCTTTTGATTGATGAAAGACCCGAAGAGGTTACCGATATGCAAAGAAGTGTTCGTGGCGAAGTTATTGCATCAACGTTTGATGAGCCAGCAGATCGCCATGTGAAAGTAGCTAATATCGTATTGGAAAAAGCCAAAAGATTAGTGGAATGTGGTCATGATGTTGTGATTTTATTAGATTCAATTACCAGACTTGCGAGAGCTTATAATACCGTTCAACCAGCTTCTGGAAAAGTATTGAGTGGTGGTGTTGATGCCAATGCCCTACAAAAACCAAAACGATTCTTTGGTGCCGCCAGAAATATTGAAAACGGTGGTTCACTGAGTATCATCGCAACAGCCTTAACAGAAACCGGCTCAAAAATGGACGAGGTGATTTTTGAAGAATTCAAAGGAACCGGTAATATGGAACTTCAATTGGATCGAAAAATTTCAAATAAACGTATTTTCCCTGCCATCGACCTTACTTCTTCAAGTACTAGACGCGATGACTTACTATTAGACGCGAAAACAATCCAACGCATGTGGATCATGCGAAAATACCTAGCCGATATGAATCCTGTGGAAGCCATGGAGTTTATTGAAACCAGAATCAGGCAAACACGAAATAATTCAGAGTTTCTTATCTCTATGAATGATTAAATGAAAGTCCCTCTCGCAGGGACTTTTTTTTGTTATTTATTGAAATAATTCTAATAAAACCTCCTTTTCTTTATTACGTATTCAACAAATTTAATAATGGATTTGATATATGTATAAATTTCAAAATTACCTTTTTTTACTTGCAACAGAATAGCTATTTTTGCCCATGCAACACAACGTACTTATTTTAGATTTTGGCTCGCAATACACACAACTCATTGCGAGAAGAGTTCGAGAATTAAATATTTTCTGCGAAATATTTCCTTACAACCATTTACCTGACGACCTATCATCGTTCAAAGCGGTAATTCTTTCTGGAAGTCCTTATTCAGTGAGATCAGACGACGCTCCTCATCCCGATTTGTCTAAAATTAGAGGAAAATTACCTTTGTTGGCGGTTTGTTATGGTGCTCAGTATCTTGCCCATTTTCATGGTGGTGAAGTGACCCCATCCAACACTAGAGAATATGGAAGAGCAAATCTTACTTTTATCAAAGATGATGAAGTCTTTTTTGATGAAGTAGTTCTTAATAGTCAAGTATGGATGAGCCATAGCGACACAATTAAGACCTTGCCTTCAAAGGGTATTCGATTGGCAAGCACTAAAGATGTTGAAAACGCTGCTTACAGAATAGAAGGTGAAGCCACTTATGCTATTCAATTCCATCCAGAAGTTTATCATTCCACCGATGGAAAACAGATACTTGAGAACTTCTTGGTGAGAATTGCAGAGGTGCCTCAAAACTTTACTCCCATTGCTTTTGTCGAAGAAATAGTAGCTGAATTAAAAGAAAAGATTCAAGACGACAAAGTGGTTCTTGGACTTTCTGGTGGAGTAGATTCAACCGTTGCTGCAGTTTTACTTCATAAAGCAATTGGTACAAATCTTTATTGCATTTTTGTGAATAACGGTCTACTTCGAAAAAATGAGTTCGAGAATGTATTGCATCAATACAAAGACATGGGATTAAATGTAAAAGGAGTTGATGCTGCCGATAGATTCCTGGACCAATTGGAGGGTATTGATGAGCCTGAGCAAAAAAGGAAAGCCATTGGAAGGGTATTCATTGAAGTGTTCGATGATGAAGCTCACAGGATTGAAAATGTGAGCTGGTTGGCACAAGGCACCATTTATCCAGATGTTATTGAATCTGTCTCTGTGAAAGGTCCTTCAGCAACCATCAAATCGCATCACAATGTGGGTGGGTTGCCTGACTTTATGAAGCTGAAAATTGTGGAACCTCTAAGAATGTTGTTTAAAGATGAGGTGAGAAGGGTGGGAGCCTCCTTAGGAATTGAACCAGAATTATTAGGAAGACATCCTTTTCCTGGTCCGGGACTTTCCATCAGAATACTGGGCGATATTTCAAAAGAAAAAGTTCGTATATTGCAAGAGGTTGACTACATTTTCATTGAAGGGCTAAAGTCCCACGGATTATATGATAAAGTTTGGCAAGCGGGAGCTATTTTACTGCCTGTCAATAGTGTTGGAGTGATGGGTGATGAACGAACCTATGAAAAGGTAGTGGCTTTAAGAGCGGTGGAATCAACCGACGGAATGACCGCAGATTGGGTGCATTTGCCTTATGATTTCTTAATGAAGATTTCAAATGAAATTATCAATAAGGTAAAAGGCGTCAACCGAGTGGTCTATGACATCAGTTCCAAGCCACCCGCGACTATTGAATGGGAATAAAAAGAAGAAGTATGAAATTAATCAGAGGCTTTGCAATGCTATGCATAGGGTTTTATTCCCATGCACAAGAAATGAAAGAGCACATCGTATTAAACGGTGAAACCATATTGGCAATTTCTAAAAGCTATAACATAGACCCCTCTGAAATTTACAGATACAATCGCTTTGCATTAGAAGGAATTAATGAGGGAATGACATTAAAGTTTCCAACCCCCGTTAGTTTTGAGCCAGTTATAATCGAACCAACTATAAATGAAATTGACACAAATGAATTAATTATTGAAGAAGAAACGTCAACAAAAATTGAAACACCAATAGCTACAATTAAAGTCGTTTCTGAGGTAAAAGAAATAATTAAAGAATCTAAAAAAGAGTTTAGAGCGGCACTAAAATATACGGTGCAACAAGGCGAAACACTATATAGTTTGTCAAAGCGATTTGAAGTGAGTTTACCTGAATTATATGAATCCAATCCTGGTTTAAAAGAAAAAGGACTTCAAGCCAGACAAATTTTGAACATTCCAGCTTCGGGCACAGTTTTTGAAAACTCTGAGATTTCAGTGAATACTATTAACTATATTGATAAAGAATCTCAAACATCAAAACACTTGGTCAAAAAAGGTGAAACGTTATTTGGTTTGGCAAAACAATACGGTATTAACATTGAAAAGTTAAAAAAAGACAACGAAAACTTGTTGAAAAACGGCTTACAAATCGGTCAAACATTGATAATCAATAAATGAGTAAAAACATTTTAAATACGTTCTTTTCAGGGTTTAAAATCCTGATGGTAATGCTTTTGTTTACCTCAAGTCTATTGAGTCAAAACCACATAAAGCACAAAGTTTCAAAAGGAGAGACCATCACGCAAATTTCTGTAAAATACAAAGTGACTCCTTATGATATTTATAAACTTAATCCAGATGCTCAAAACGGACTAAACGAAAATTCAATACTTTTAATCCCCATCAACGAAAAATTAGTACAAAACGGGTTCGTTAAACATGATATCCTAGAGGGAGATACATTATTTAAAATTGCCAATCAGTACCAATTAAAAGTAGAAGACTTGTTAAAGCACAATCCTGGACTTTCTCCGGAAACGCTTCAAATTGGTCAAGTAGTTTTAATTCCCATTCAGCAGGCAACAAATGGAACAAAATCTACATCAGTATCTAAAAAAGAACAATATTATCATGTGGTTGAGCCTAAAGAAACGAAATATGGCATAGCTCAAAAATATAATATTTCGATTGCTCAACTCGAAGATTGGAATCCTGAAATTAAAGAATCACTCCCAGTGGGTTTTTATTTAAAAATAATTAAATCTGTTTCTCAAAATAACGATATTATAACCACAAAACCTCAAAGCAAAAACGATACAACAAAAGTATATAGAGTGGCTTCAAAAGAAACGTTGTTCAGTATTTCAAACAGATTTGATATTACTATTGATGAGTTGATAGCTCTCAATCCAGAACTGGTAAACGGTTTGCAAATGGGTATGGAATTAAAAGTGCCACTCAAGACAAACCTGATACAACCTTTAAAGCCAACGGTTGAAAAACCAGTTAAAAATTTAGAAAATTATTTAAATCTTAGAAAGGAGAAAGAGATTGTCATTTTATTACCTTTTAATCTTTCCAAAATCAAAAGTGATACAACACTAACCACCCAACAAAGACTGAAACGTGACAATTTCCTAAATCTTACTCTTGATATTTATGCAGGAGCTTTAATGGCCTTGGATTCTGCAAGGAAAATGAATTATCCATTAAAGGTAAAGATTCTAGATTCCAAAGAAACTAGATCAGGTTCAGTGGTGCAATCCATGCTTAATTCACAGCAATTTTCTAATGCAAGTGCAGTTATTGGTCCCTTTTATCCACAAAATGTCACCTTAGTGGCCAAAGCACTTTTAGATAGGAATATACCGGTAATTTCTCCGTTAAGAGAATTAGAAGCCTCAGAAAACAATATTTTTGAATCCATGCCTTCTCAAGAGGCGATGAAATCAGAGTTAATAAGGTATTTAAAATCTAAAAACGGCAATCTTATTGCCTACATTGATCCAAGAAAAGGTGCCACAAGAAAATTTATACAAGATGATTTTCCTGAGATTTATCAAATGCCTTATGAACAAAAAGTGGGGTTTGTGTATGATAGTCTAGCTCCAAGGCTTTCAAAAAGTAGAAAAAATTATTTTTTATTGGAATCTGCAACCACAGGAGTGATTTTAAATTCTTTGCGTCACATAAACCAAGCCAAAAGTCATGGGTATGAGGTGTCTCTTGTGCTTTTGGAAATGAATTCCACCTATGAAGTAGATGAAGTTTTCAGAAGAATAGTTTCTATGAAACCTATTTTTCCCTCTTTAACGAATGCTCGAGACACCAATGAAAACTTAGTTTTTGCAAATGCTTATAAAAAACGTTACAATGCCTTTCCCAATCAATATGTGATGAGGGGATTCGATGTAACTTTTGATGTGATCCAAAGGGTACTTCACGAAGACGGATTTTATGCAACAATCGATCAATATGCCACCGAGCAACTGGATTATAAATTTGAATACCATCCCAAATCAGGTGGTGGCTACTACAATAAAGGAGTTTATTTGTTGTATTATGATGATGATTTTCAAGTAAAAAATGTAGAAAGATGACATCAAAAATCGTCTACCTTGGTGGATTAAGAACCCTTTCAAAACATATCGCTTCCTCTGCGGAGATAATCAATGATGCCCCCATAGACAACCATGGAAAGGGTGAGTCATTTTCTCCTACAGATACCGTTGCAAACGCCATGGCAACGTGCATGCTAACGGTAATGGGCATTAAAGCCGAGCAACATCAGTGGGAGATGAATGGTACCGAAGCTTTTGTTACTAAAATTATGCAATCGGAACCACGAAGAATAAGTGAAATCATTGTTGAAGTTCACATGAAAGGCAACTTTGATGAAAAACAACAATCCATTCTTGAGAAAACAGCTTTACATTGCCCGGTGTTGTTGAGTCTTCATCCAGAGATTAAGAAAACGGTTCATTTCCACTGGAACTAATTCATTCGTATTTTGCAACCTTCTCAAGAAGACTTTATCGAACTAGCCAAAGCCAAAATGCCTTTTGGAAAATACAAAGACCGTTTCTTAATAGATTTACCAGAGTTTTACCTAATTTGGTTTCGTCAAAAAGGGTTCCCTACCGGAAAATTAGGAAGACAACTTCAGTTTGTTTTAGAACTTAAAGAAAATGGTTTAGAACACTTGGTCAGGGACTTCCAAAGAAAATTTTTATAAACAATTTGTTTTTGTTGTTAAGTGCAGATTTAATTTTCGCATTCAGGATTTATAATTGTATTTTTGCACCGTTTTTTAGCACTACAACAACACAACAACCAACCATGAATCAAGTGAAGTATATTTTTGTAACCGGAGGTGTGACTTCCTCTTTGGGAAAGGGAATTATTGCTGCTTCGTTGGCAAAATTACTCCAAGCTAGAGGATACAGAACAACCATTCAAAAATTTGACCCCTACATCAATGTAGACCCCGGAACTCTTAATCCTTATGAACATGGAGAATGTTATGTCACAGACGACGGAGCTGAAACCGATCTCGATTTAGGTCACTACGAACGTTTTCTGAATGTTCCAACTTCTCAAGCCAATAACGTAACTACCGGTAGAGTTTATCTCTCTGTTATTGAAAAGGAAAGAAGAGGAGAATTTTTAGGAAAAACGGTTCAAGTTGTCCCTCATATTACCAACGAAATTAAAGAAAGAATGCAGTTGCTGGGGAACTCTGGTAACTATGATATCGTGATTACTGAAATTGGGGGAACTGTGGGAGATATTGAATCGCTTCCCTATATTGAATCGGTCAGACAATTGATGTGGGAATTAGGTGAATATAACGCCATAGTGATTCATCTCACCTTGGTGCCTTATTTATCTGCGGCCAAGGAATTAAAAACCAAACCTACCCAGCACTCGGTGAAGACTCTGATGGAAAGTGGTATCAAAGCCGATATTTTAGTGTGTAGAACTGAGCATGAAATTTCAGATGAACTACGTCAAAAGTTGGCCTTGTTTTGCAATGTGAGAAGAGAAGCAGTGATACAATCCATCGATGCGTCTACCATTTATGATGTTCCTTCATTAATGCTTCAAGAAGGTTTAGATACCGTGGCTTTAAAGAAATTAGCACTTTCTGAAAAAAATCAACCCGATTTAGAACAATGGGAAGATTTTATTAGAAAGCTAAAAAATCCTAAACAAAAAGTAACTATTGGTTTAGTTGGAAAATACGTAGAACTTCAAGATTCATATAAATCCATACAAGAAGCCTTTATCCATGCTGGTGCAGCCAACGAAACCAAAGTAGAAGTAAAAAGTATCCACTCTGAATTTTTAAATGCCAACAATGCCAATGAAAGGCTTCAAGGTTTAGACGGCATTTTAGTAGCTCCTGGCTTTGGGGAAAGAGGCATTGAAGGAAAGATCGAAACAGTTCGATATGCACGTGAAAACGGCATTCCGTTTTTAGGAATCTGTTTAGGGATGCAAATGGCCGTCATCGAATTTGCTCGAAACGTCTTGGGGTGGAAGAATGCCAATTCCACAGAGATGAATCAAAGCACACCACACCCCGTAATCGATTTAATGGAAAGTCAAAAAACGATTACTGAAAAAGGAGGAACAATGCGTTTGGGAGCTTGGAAATGTACGTTGCAACCCGAAACTTTAGCTCATGAAATTTACGGTGCAGACGAAATCATGGAACGCCACCGTCATCGATATGAGTTTAATAATACATTCAAAAACGAAATTGAAGCAGCGGGTTTAACTGCCTCTGGAATTAACCCTGAAACTGGACTTGTTGAAATTGTTGAAATTAAGAACCATCCATTTTTTATTGGGGTGCAATATCATCCTGAATATAAAAGTACGGTTGCCAATCCACATCCTTTGTTTGTAAAGTTAGTGGAAGCAGCCGTAAAACACCAAAAAGTAACAATCACCTAAACATTTATGGAAGAAAAGAAATTAGACCTCAATACGGTAATTGGTTTTGCATTGATTTTTCTGATCCTGATTTGGATGTTATACAACAACCAACAACAGGAAGCAGAGAAACGACTCCAAGCCACAGAGGAAGTAGTCAACGATTCGGTTGCTATACCTGCACCCATCGCCACCAAAATCATTGAAACAATACAAGATACTATTGTTTCAGACTCCATAAAAGTTTTACAGCAGCAGTTGGCTGAGGGAAGCTTTGCTTATGCAGCTACTTTACCCGCCGCTCAAGGAGGTGAAACCGTTATAGAAAATGATGTATTGAAATTGGTCATTTCCAACAAAGGAGGGTACATCACCCAAGCTGAAGTCAAAAATTTTGAACGTTTTTATAAAGGTTCTAATCAAATAGTCAACATCATCAAAGACAATAATGCTTCTTTGAACCTTTCTTTAAAAACTTTAGACAATAGAATTTACAATTCAAAAGACTTGTTTTTTGAACCTCTATTGACTCAAGAAGGTGCTAATCAGGTGTTAACTTTAAAGCTGAAAGTATCACCAACACAGTTCTTGGAATATCGCTATGTATTGAAACCCAATGAGTATATGTTGGATTTCTCCATCAAAACGCAAGGCTTGAATGAAGTTTTAAACACAGCAGAGCCTGTTGAATTGGATTGGCAGTTGAAAGCTTTCCGACATGAAAAGAGCGTTTCTTATGAGAACCGATATACTGAAGCGGTGTATGAATTTAGCAATGGTAAAGACGATTATTTAGGACAAGGGAGTTCGACTTCAGATGAGGTAAAAGATTTAACTTATGTAGCTTACAAACAGCACTTTTTTACTTCTATACTCTTAACAGATACGCCTTTCAAAAAGGCAAATTTGTATTCTGAAAACTTAGTGAAGAGCGAAGAAATAGATACGTTATTCACCAAGCAGTTCAAAACCATCTTGCCTATGGAATTCAAAGGTGGGGAATTGAATTATCAAATGAATTGGTATTATGGCCCTACCGATTATGCCATTTTAAATGCCTATGACCGTAATCTAGACGAAGTTGTTCCCTTAGGTTGGGGAATTTTCGGATGGATCAACCGCTATGCTTTTATACCGTTGTTTAATTTGTTAATTGCCTTTTTGCCTTACGGTATTGCAATTATAGTGATGACCATTTTGGTGCGTTTAGCCATGTCTCCGGTCACCTACAAATCCTATTTATCGCAGGCCAAAATGAAAGTTTTACGTCCAGAGATTCAGGAATTGAATACCAAGTATGGAAAAGACGCTATGAAAAAGCAACAGGAAACCATGAAGTTGTATTCTAAGGCGGGGGTGAATCCCATGGCGGGATGTTTACCGGCGTTGCTTCAAATTCCGGTGTTTTATGCCTTGTATTGTTTCTTTCCGTCAACCATTGATTTGAGACAAAAGAGTTTCCTTTGGGCAGATGACTTATCGTCTTTTGACTCGATCTTGGATTTGCCGTTTTACATTCCGTTGTATGGAAACCACATCAGTTTGTTCCCGATTTTGGCTTCTATTGCGATTTTCTTTTATATGAAGATGACCACAGGAGATCAAGCGATGTCTGCACCTCCACAAGAAGGAATGCCCGATATGGCAAAAATCATGAAGATTATGATTTACATTTCACCCGTCATGATGTTGTTTTTCTTTAACAATTTTGCTTCGGGCTTGAGTTTGTATTATTTTATTTCTAATGCCATTACCATTGGTATTATGTTGGTGATTAAAAACTATATCATCAATGAAGATAAAATTCATGCACGTATTCAGGAGAACAAACAGAAACCTAAAAAGCTCAACCGATTCCAGCAGAAAATGCAAGAAATGATGGAAGAAGCCGAAAAACAAAAGAATCAGAAAAAGAAATAGAAATGAAAAGCCACTGTAATGAGTGGCTTTCTTCTTTTTAATTACTACATAAATTAACGGCTATTGTGGTGGGTGTTTTTTGGTAATATTCCCTCTTAAGGAAGTATCATTCAAGACCAAGCAATTAGATTATTAAAGGATAAAATTGCTACTTACTCAGCAAACTTTAAGAATCATGACACAGCTTTATGAAAATTTACTTTTTTATTATTAAGTAGATGTACATCCATAAAAATACACAGGCATTCAAGATGACTGAAATCAATTAACAACTCATTTTTAATAATGAACCACTTCGAAATACATACAACAAAAAACCGCCCTTGTGAGGCGGTTTTCTTTACATAGCAATGTAGTTAGATTATGGCAATAATACTTTATTCAAAACATGAATAACCCCATTAGCTGCTTGAACATCGACAGCAATGATTCCAGCTCCTGTATTTCCAGCACCATCGGTTACATTGGCAATGTTACCACCAGTACCAGGTAAGGTTATAGTAATAGACGAACCATTCAACATGGTGGGAGTTGTATTCCCGTTTGGCGTTAGAGCTGAGGATAACACGTTAGCTCCACCAATAACATGGTGTAAAAGCACTTGAGTTAGAACAGGCTCATCTGGTACAGCAGGTAAAGCTGCAAATGCATCATTGGTTGGTGCAAAAACTGTAAAGGCAGGGTTAATATTATCTGAGTTACCACCTTGAGTTCTTGATAAAATACCTGCAAAATCTGTTGCAGGGGTCAGTTCGGTTAAAGCCGATACCAAAGTAGAGAAGGTTGGATCAGCTGTTGCAAAAGTTACAACTGTAGGTAAACCAATCACAGCATTTACTGCATGGACTATACCGTTTGATGCAATAATGTTGGGTAGGGTAACATCAGAAACACCATTTAACTTTACTTGATTGTTATTAACACGCACATACATGTTAAGATTGTTACCTTCTGTTGTTCCACCAAATGTTGCCAAGGTGTTAATGTAACCTGTAGACAATTGAGAAGATTGTACAGTTCCAGCTACAACATGGTTAAGTAATACTTGTGTTAACACATCCACAGGTACATCGTTAATGGATGCCCCATCGAGGAAATTGTCAAACGCTTCGTTGGTAGGAGCAAACACAGTATAAGAACCAGGGTTATTTAATACATCCACTAATCCTGCTCTTTCTAAAGCTTGAACCAAGGTAGAAAAAGAGGCATTATCAATTGCAATTTGTGCAATGGTTTTAGTGCCTACTCTTCCAGTTTCATCGTCATCACTGCAAGAAATGAATCCAACAGATAGAAATGCTAATAAAGCAATCGTTTTAAATGCAAAATTTTTCATAGAAATTGAGTTTTAAATTGTTCTTTAATGCAAATATAATGAATGTATTTAATTTTTGTTTATCAAAAATATAAATACATTAAACAAAATAAAGAGTAGATAACTGGTAAGTTTGATTTTAGTCAATAAAATCAATGGTTGAAAAGAAATTTTGGGTTAAAGTATTTTGTTTAACTTTAACACAAAATTAATAAACAACAAAAGGTTTGTTTAGAATTTGAATACCTTTTTTTGAAATGAATTGCTTTGTATAAAATACATTCCTCGGGCTAAAGAATGAGGGAGTTCGTGATATCCATTGCTTAGGTGTAGCATTCCCACTTGTTGTCCTTGCACATTATATAGGAAGACCATTTCAGGTTGGTGAAGCCCATTGATCCATATTTTTCCAGTTGAGGTTTGAATAAATTCTAAGGACGGTAGCCCAGGAAGTGTGGAACTTAAGGTTTCGTTTTGAAACAACCATTGGTAGGCCGCTCCAAATTCACCACGCCAATAAAGTTCGTTATGCCCACCATAATTGTCAAGTTTGGTGAAGCTTTCAGCGGCTGGAAGTCCAGTATTAATAAGGTTATCTCTCACATTATTTAAGTTAGTAGCAGTAGATGGTGGTTCATTCAAACTTGCTACAAAATACATGCGATGGTTTTCCAACCCTGTTACAGTAGTATTTATATAGTTGTTGAGTTGATTGATGTTGATCCAATAGGCTGGACTAAAAGCACCCACTTTTCGAAACGTTCCAGGATATTCACAAGCACCATAGGTAGAAATCAAAGCACCCAGCGAACTTCCCAACAAAGCATTGAATTGCGGTTCGGGACGCGTACGGAAGTTTGCATCAATATAAGGTTTAAGGGTTTCCACAATAAAAGCCATATAGGCATCACTTTCCCCACCGCCGTATTGAGCATTCACCCATGGAGTATATTCATTAATTCGGTGAGAGCTACCACCATTGTCAATACCTACCACAATCGCTCCGAAATCACCATTGGCATGTAAAGTGTTTAAGGTTTCGTCCACTTGCCATTCTGTGTTATTAAATGCGGTAGCATTATTAAAAAGATTTTGTCCATCCTGCATATAAAGAACAGGATAATGCTTGACGGTGGTTTGATAATCGGGGGGGAGGTAGAGCCAAATTCTTCGGCTTCGGTTCAGTTGCGGCATAAAAAAGCTTGGGTTCAAAATTTGTACATTGGGGGCAGCGGTATTGTTACCGCCCGTGCCTCCTAAATCTTCCCATGAAAGAATAGTTAGGTTCAAGGTTTGAGGGGAACCCGTAAACGTAAACGTACGATTAGGTAAAAAATTCCCTGCGGCATTGCCTTCAACGGTGGGCCAACTACCTCTTGTGAATTTAAACTCAGCCGAGCCGGTGCCTTCGGGAATTGTAAGGACAAAGGCTCCCAAACCATCGGGTTGTAAAGTGAAATTAGCATCTCCCGGGTTCCAGGTATTGAAACTACCCGCTGCATAGATCGTGGCTCCCACAGGGGTGTTAGAAGGGATGGATGTGACTCGTAAAGTAACTTGAGCGGTAAGGCTCATGGCTGCAAATAGTAAGAGAGCAGTGTATGTCGTTTTCATATTCTTAAAATCATTTAAATCAAAGATAGGAAAATATTTTGTTGATGTAATGCATGGTTAGTCCTTTGATATTTTTAGAAAATGATAACCAAATAATAATACAACTTGTATGAATTTTAATGGCTCACAACTCTGATAATTTCTATTTTTACTAAAAAAAACGTATGAAACGAAAAATAGTTTCCATTGTGTTAGTATCTGTTTTTATGCTGGCTTTTCAATGCGATAACGACCCAGTAAGCACTAAGGTATTTAATCATTTCAAAGTGTCAGTAACTCCACAATCTGTTTTTTCGTTAAACGACACCATTTGGATAGAAGGAATTGTCTCCTCCAAGGCATTTGATACCGCTTTGAATGATTCAATAGTGGTAAATGATTTTAGAGGCGATGACCTTTCTATTTTTAAGTTTATCACACCTAACAATGTTGCCAATTGCAAGGACGCAATCGACCAGTTTGAATTATTGGTAGTTATGGGAAGTGTTTCTTTTCTGCCCATTTGTGAAAATGGACAAATGACCATCGAGGCACAATTAAATAATGACGAGACACTTTTCAAATATAGATTAGGGCTTAGAGCCACATCAGTTGGTGATTTTGTTTTGAGTTGGACTCAAGGTAGTGTTAGAAACCAACAGCGAAATGAATTTATTGCAGCGGCTTATCCCTTATCTTTTCACCCTGATCAAATTGGAATGGATTTATGTGGAAGAGTTTCTTGGAGGTATATAAACGAATCGCAACGTGAATTTTATTTTAAAGTGGAATAAGATGAAACTACCTACTTTTTTTCTCCTTTTTTTAACCAATATCTGTATCGCCCAAGAGTATAAATGGTTTGAGCAAGACTTGGCTCTAAAAGGGAATATTTCCTCGGTGGGGATATTTCTTCTCACTACAGATGAAAAACAAATCCCTATGGAGTTCCGCTCTTTTGAAAAAACAGGGAGGGAGCTATTGTCAAAAACCTATTATAATGGTCGTATCAATACCCACATTCGTCATCAGTATTCCAAAAACCAGATTGCGACTGAACTTTGTGATTATTGTGAAGACCTTGATAAAACCTTTGCTCAATTTTCCATTAAAGAAAATCAAAAATATCCCTATATGGGCTATGTTACTGACGATCCAAAGAGAACTTTAAAAATGATTAAAACCACAGATGCCAGAGGGAATGTGCTTTTTTCAAAAACCTATACGGTAGACGGTTATTTTACAGGTGAACAACGAACCACTTATGATAAAAACGATAAAGTACTGCTTGAGGAATTATATGATGACGAAGGAATTAAACAAAAAAACTATAAAAAGTACACATACAATCCCGATGGATTTTTAAAGGAGGAAATCGTGTTTGAAAACAGCTATGAAAGAAAAAACATTTTTGAATATGACGAGTTGGGAAGAAAAGTGTTGATAAAAGAATTTCAGGGTGAGTATATGACAGAGAGATCTTTTGAATACAAAACAGAAAAAGACACCGCCAAGGTATTGATGTATCTGAAACACGCAAATGACACCCTCCCCAGTTTGTACAAAACCGAGATGACCTTTCGAAAAGGCGATAAAAAAATCCTGAAGAGTACCAATATCACTCAAGGGATACCTAATTTCATCAGCATAACAGAATACGATACTCAGGACAACGTTATTTCAAGAAAGAACTACAACAGCCAAAACGAATTTATTACAGACATCAGTATTGAATATGATTCCAAAGGCAATTGGATAAGCATGCATGTGGCACAACTCGTCAAGGTGAGCCACAACAGAGGCCCGTTAACTCCCGAATGGCAAACTAAAAAGTATATCCGAGTGATAGAATACCTTCTGTGACTGTTTTTGAGACTGTGACTGAAACTCAGTCTTCAACGTCTAAATAACCTGAATTGCCATGAATAGTCCCAGAGGAACGAATCTGTTGTAGCAACGGATTTTAATCCGTTGAAAGTTCAACCATCCGAATCCTAATCTGGCTGGGTCAAACGTTTATAGAATACGTTAAGCATAAAATAAACGACCCTGCTGGGGTCACACCCCGTCCCCCAAAATTAACCTCAAAAACAACCTACATCCCTAAAAATACATACCTTAGCGTTTTCTATTTTCCCATGAAACAGCTTCCTATGTCCATCGTTTTATTGATTTTATTTTTGTTTGGCTGCGAAAAAGATACTCGTCCGGTAGAGGAACCTTCACCCGCCTACACCACGACCCGAACCATCTCCTATAATGGCGTTTCGGTTGATTTGGTCATCGACAAACCGGCGGGCGATTCCTTTGACGTGTTGTTGGTGTATCACGGTACGGTCAATGTCGATAGTGCCATTTTGCAGGCCGCCAATAACACCTTGCAAGGCTTTAAAAACTTGTTGGCTGCCAAAGACATGATGATCATAAGTGTGGCCTATCCCGAAGAAAACCTGTTGTTTGGGGATAATATCGAGCACTG
The DNA here is from genome assembly GCA_046293575.1 of Flavobacterium sp. Lineage (GTDB taxonomy): Bacteria > Bacteroidota > Bacteroidia > Flavobacteriales > Flavobacteriaceae > Flavobacterium. The sequence goes on from JBKBOP010000023.1 coordinate 19,100, forward strand.
TGAAGCCGCATTGCTGTGGACGAAACATCTGGCGGCAGCAGAACTGGGCATTACCGTAAAAAAAATCTTTTTGGGCGGACATTCGCAAGGCGGTTATCTGGTGACCCGCCTCAACACCCTGCATTCCACAGCTGGGGTAGTAGCCAATGCCCCCGGACCTTTAAACCTGCTCTTTCGCTGTCAATTGGAAGAAAACGGACAAGCACCCGGCTCCCCGCAGTGCTCCCTCTTACAGCAAACCTATGGACCCACGACCTAAAGTCCGCAGGCCTATACCGACCGTTCCCTGTTGAGTTTTACCCAAGGGTTTCAGGGCGATATCCTGGTGGTACAGGGACTTAATGACAGCCCCATCCAAATGCACTCCTGGCCGCAGTTTAAATCAGATATTCAAAATTGTGCCACCTGCCAGAATGTAGAAATACTCGAGATTCCCAATCAGGGACATAATTCCCTGTTCAACAGCCCACAGGCCAGAGCGGCGTTTAATGCGTTTGTGGAGGGTAGGAGGTGACTATCTTAAATTATTCTTCCTTTTAAATATCGTTATAGGGATTACCTTTTTAGCTAAATAACTTCAATCTTCATACCATTCAAAGAGGTATTTTTCATCATATTCAACATCAAATTTTTGAAGGAAATCTAGGTATTCTTCTTTAAACGATTTCTTTTTATGATGTTGTTCCTGTTTGGCGATATAGTTATAGACGTTGTTTATTTGGGAATGGGCATAAGAAAACGCTCCATAACCTTCTTGCCATTCAAACTTAGTTTTGATAAACTTTTGGTCATTGATATAGTTTGAGGTATTGTTTTTAATATCCCGAACCAAATCAGAAATACACATGGTCGGTTTTAAACCCACAAATACGTGTACGTGGTCTTCAACACCGTTGACGATTATGGGTTTTTGATTTTTGCCTTTGATAATGCCTGCCATGTATTTGAATACTTCGTCACGCCAGGGTTTTTTCAATAGGTTTTGACGTCCTTTGACCGCGAAAACGTATTGAATGTAAATTTGTGAAAATGTACCGGCCATATTTTTTGGTGTTTTGGTTGTTAATGTTTTATTTCACCCCTTCGGGGTTTGTTTTACGTAATCCAATTACAAATCTATAATCATGTCACCCCTTCGGGGTTGAATTTATTAATTGTTTATGTTTATTCCTTTGGTTCTATCGAATCAGTTATAAACCCCGAAGGGGTGTCAAGATTATAACCCGGCACATCCTTGCGGTGTCGATTAACCCCGACGGGGTGGCATAATAATGTACCCCATTCATTTTATATATTTATGTCACCCCGTCAGGGTTTTGATGTGTTTTGTTTCGTTGTTTTTATAATCACGTCACCCCTTCGGGGTTTATAATTTACGCAATCTTATTATAAATCTATAATCATGTCACCCCGTCGGAGTTGTGATATGATTATAATTATGAACAACGCAAGAACAACGCATAGTGATGTAACCCCGAAGGGGTGCCAAGATTATAGACGATAGATCATCTGTGTTGATGTAACCCCGAAGGGGTGATATAATAATACCGTCCCAATCTTTTTGAATCATTATACCGTTTATCAAAAAGAAGAAATAAACCCACAAAAATCAACTCCTTCTTTTTAAATCAAAACGTTCAAAAAAACACCCCGCAATTCTACCTTCAACTTGGAAACGTAGAACAGCGGAGTGGCCTATCAAGACATAAAAGTAATTTAAACCTTTGGAAGTCCTGCAATAATAACGTTAATGAACCACCAGCTTTTTAACGATTTGGCTTGCTGTTGTGTTGATTTGTACAAGATAGGTACCTTTCGGCAAGTCATTCACCGGAACGGTTGTAGAACTATCGTTGGATTCAAACTGTTTCACTCTTCGTCCTTGCATATCGAGAACCTGAATCTGAACCTGACCTTCAAACACCGCATCATCCAAAGCAATCGTCACGTGGTGGCTGGACGGATTCGGATACATCACCGCATCAAGAGTAGCGGAATAATCTTCTAAACTCAGCGGAGTATCCCCAATCAATCGTATCAATCCGGAGGGATTATAAGAAAACCATCCTCCAATCACAATATTGCCATCTTCTTGCACCATACAATGCCGTATCCAGTTATTAAAAGTAGTAGCAGGAAAAGAAGGATCTTCAGCTCCCGTGGATAGGTATCTTTTGAGAGTAAATGGTACAGAACCAATCAACAACTTTCCATCAGATTGTACTGTTAAAGCAGAAATGTTTCCTAAGTCTATTGCTAAGGAGGGATCATGAGATCCATCGGCATTGAGTTTCACAATGGCTTTACTGTCGGCTCCAATATGTCTAAAAGTACCTGCCGTGATGATTTTCCCGTCGGGTAATAAAACCGTTTTCATAGCGGCACCGTGGGAACCAAACATAAACGAAAAATTTGGACCGGCATCAAAAGTCGTGTCAAGACTAGCATCTTGATTTAGCCGAGCAATGAGTGTTCTTATCGTTCCTTTGTAATGGTTGAAAATCCCAGCACAAATAACTTTTCCATCGGGTTGCACTAGGACAGTACGCACGTTGGTTTGACCCACTTCTGATGTAAAACCAATACCCGCATCAAAGCTTGTATCCAATGAACCATCGCTATTCAAACGGGCTACCCCTTGTCGCGGAACGCCTCCGTTGTTTAACCAATCAAAAAAGGTAAAGATGCCGCCCACCACAATTTTGCCATCGGGTTGTATCGCAATTGAATTGACATCACTATTAAAACCTGTTCCCGGATTAAAACTTTCATCTAGTGCTCCATTAGGATGCAACCGAACAATGCGGTGACGGGTGACCCCATTATAGTTTAAGAAATTACCGCCCACCACTATTTTGCCATCAGGTTGCAGAGCAATGTCGTTCACGTATGAGGAGACTCCCTCAAAGCCTGTACCCACAACAAAAGTGGCATCCACAGTTCCATTCGGGTGCAAACGAACAATCCGATTATTGGGGATTTCATTAAAATCTGTAAACCAACCTCCCAAAAGCAATTTTCCATCGGGTTGTTGCACTACGGTTTCAATTCTTTTTTGCGTTAATCCACCACCAGCCCCTGTTCCAATACTAAATGCCGGATCAATAGTGCCCAATTGTGCCCAAGCAAAAAAAGGCAATAGACTCAATATAATAAAAGTAATGATTGGCTTCATGTGTTTGTTTTTTAGGTGAAACATTTTGATTACAAAGATGTATGCGTAGGGTTAGTGATACAATACGGCATTTGTCGTATATTTTAAATAGAGGGGTGCAAGTTTGAAAACTACTGTCAGATCAAAGAGTCAAATTTTTAAGACCCTATATTTTACAATAGGCCTGAATCAAATTCTTAGGTGCAGCCTTAAAATCTTAACCCAAACTAATAATTCATATCTTTGCCTTTCAACACTATGAATAGATTTCTCT
>JBKBOP010000024.1:0-21921 GCA_046293575.1 Flavobacterium sp.
CTGAGCCAGGATCAAACTCTTCATCGTATATTGTTAATATGATAAATCATCTCCCTTACTCAAAGTTCTCTCTAATGATATCTCTATCATTACTCTCTTAATGTATGCTGTCAATCCAATATGTCTATGAACGTATCTTTATTCTTTTTCGCTCCTACTAAAATCATTATCTCTCATCCAAAGCGGGTGCAAAAGTAGATAAAACCTATTTACTAAACAAATAAAATTTAATAAAAATTTTTAAAGTTTTTTAAAAGCCTTAAAACCAAGATGAAATAAAATGTTAAGGCGGAAAACAAAACTTTTTAGGAACCAAATCTACTCGAAATGCAAAGAACTTAATCCCATAATCGTTATTAGGGAGTGCAAAGATAATAACAATTCTGTATCTGGCAAGAATAAAAACAAACTTTTATTTAATCTTGACTGACTTGAACATTACCAATAATACTACTTGTGAGTTGACATCCTCATAATGAATATTTAAGTGTAGTTTAAAATGAAAAAAAATAATTTCAAATTATTATTTTTTTACCTCATAAAACTACAAAAACTAAAATTTCATTGAAATCTAGTCAAACCTAATAGCCGAAATTGGAGATATTCTAGTAATTAAATAGGAGGGAATAATTAAAACAAGGAGACAAATTAACAATGTACCCAAATTGATAAGCAGCAGAAAAGGAAAATCAACCAAAACAGGGGCAACGGTAACATAATAATTTTCGGGATTTAAAGTAACAACCCCCCAACGGTCTTGGATAAAAATAGTTATGAATGCGAAAATATTTCCAATGAGTAGCCCTCTAACAATAATATGTATAGCGTTAATTAAAAATATCTTTCTAATTTTCCAATTAGAAGCACCTAAAGATTTTAAAATTCCTATCATTTTAGTTCTTTCCAAAATAAGCACTAATAATGCAACCACCATATTAATAGTAGCAACAATAATCATAATAATAAGTATTACAAGAATATTGACATCAAATAAAATGAGCCACTCAAAAATATAGTTGTATTTTTCTTTAATTGAAATAGTATCTAATACCTGTTCAGGATTGTTTGAATTAAACGAATTCTCATAGACTTCTTCCGTTTTTGAATCAATTTTAGAAAAATCATCAATAAAGATTTCAAACATACCCACTTGGTCTTCCTGCCATTTATTCATTCTTTGTATGTGTCTGATATCACCAAGAATATTTGCAGCATCAAATTCTTGAAAACCCGAGTCATATATACCTAAAACTCTAAAAACCCGTAAATTTGGGGGTTGACTCGTGTCTTCTTTAATAAAATAGGTTGAGAATGTATCGCCTATGTAAAGTTGTAATCTATTTGAAAGAAATTTTGAAATCAAAATTTGATCATTCAATTCTTCTGTAACATTGGGAATATTCCCTTCTATGAGCATTTCCTCAAAATCATTCCATCGATAATCTTTTCCAACACCTTTTAACAACACTCCTTCAAATGCTTCCTCTTTTCTAATAATTCCAGCTTTTGTAGCAACGGCTTGAATATGATTTACACCTTCAACTGATTTGAAATCAGGATAGAAAACTTGATCTAATGAGATGGGGTTTTTACTTACTTCAGAGAAATTATCATCAAAATTTGTAATTTGAATATGTCCATTGAGAGCTCCTACTTTCTGGCGTATTTTTTGCTGTAAACCTAAACCTGTTGAAACTGATACTATCATCATGACCATTCCAATAGCTATAGCCGCAACTGCAATATTCACAATGGGTTTTGAAACACTGCTTTTTGTACTTTTGTCTGCAACCAGCCTTTTTGCTATGAAATATTCGAACTTCAATTTATTTACACCATTAAGAATTATGCCCAAAAATACTCTTTTATTGTTGGTTCTTTCATTTGTCTCTGCAAGTTTTTTTTCTTGTAATGCTCAAAATAAAAACGAACGAAATCCCATTTACCTCGAAACTGGTGCTGACCAATTTCAATTCTATCACCCTTTTATTAAAGATAAAAAAGTGGGTGTAGTTACTAATCAATCCGGAATCATCATCAAAAAATCCTATTACTCTGAACATGGAACACACGGAAAATCGATTCAAATAGATACACTTCATTTGGTTGACCACTTATTGCATCAAAAAATCAATCTCAAAAACATTTATGCACCTGAACATGGATTTAGAGGCACAGCAGATGCCGGTGAATTGATTAAAGATGGTAAAGATTCCAAAACGGGACTGCCGATTATTTCCTTGTATGGTAACAACAAAAAACCAACACCTAAACAACTTGACGGAATTGAAATTATGATATTTGACCTTCAAGATGTTGGAGTGAGATTCTACACTTATATATCTTCATTACATTATGTTATGGAAGCTTGTGCAGAAAATAATATACCATTAATTGTTTTGGACCGACCGAATCCTAACGGTTCTATTATTGATGGACCTGTTTTAGAAATGGAACATAAAAGTTTTGTGGGCATGCATCCTATTCCTGTTCTTCATGGTATGACTATTGGAGAATATGCACAAATGATTAACGGAGAAAAATGGCTAAATAACGGGATTCAATGTCAATTGACTGTAATTCCCTGTGAAAAATACAATAGAAAAATGGAATATCATTTACCGATACAACCTTCGCCAAACCTTCCAAATTCCCAATCTATAAATTTGTATGCAAGCTTGTGTCTTTTTGAAGGAACGAATGTTAGTATGGGCAGAGGCACTAACAAACAATTCCAAATATATGGATCGCCATTCTTAAAAAATAAGAGTTTTTCATTTACACCAAAACCTAATGAGGGAGCCAAAGACCCTATACACAATGGAAAAGTATGTTATGGTGAGGATTTAACTCAAATGGAAAAAGTAAATAAACTTGAATTGAAATGGCTCATCAAAGCCTATCAAAACACCTCAGATTCATCAGTATTTTTCAATTCTTTTTTTGTGAGGTTAGCGGGCACTAAGAAACTTCAGCAACAAATCGAAAAGGGTACACCAGAGGAAGAAATTAGAAAAAGTTGGGAAAATGGACTTGAGCAGTTCAAGTTGACCCGAAAGAACTACCTTTTATATGAGTAATTCTAAATTGGTATTTTCTTCATCATGGCTTCAACGATATTAAAAGCGGCCGGACAAATGGCAACATTTTTAAGGGTTAGATTTGAAATTTGTTGAAACTTTTTTCGGTCGGTGTGTGGAAACTCTCTACATGCTTTGGGTCTGACCTCATACATCATACAATAATTCTCTACGTCTAAAAAAATACACGGAAGACTCTGAAGCACATAATCTTGATCCTCATCTATTTTCAAATATTGATTGATAAACTGCTGGGGTTTCAATCTAAAATGTTTGGCAATACGTTCGATATCTGGAGTCGTAAAGAGAGGTCCTGTAGTTTTACAGCAATTGGCACACTTGAGGCAATCTGTCTTTTCAAATTCATCATTATGCAGTTCTTGCATTGCATAATCAAGGTTTTTGGGTGGTTTTCTTTTGAGTTTATCAAAATACTTTTTGTGTTCAATATGTTTATCTTTGGCCAACTGAGGCAAAAGTTCTAATGTCGGCTTCATAACAAAAATGATTAACAAATTACAAAGATAAATGAATACTTCTGATATTTGGGGATTGGCTATTTTGGACTACCTCAACGGTAATAAAGCGGCTTCAATCATCACAGAGACTTGTGTCACTGATTCAGATGAATTAAAAGTGTCTTATTTATTCAGAAATTTTGATGAAATGCCTGTAGTAGAGCAAAAGGCACTGCAACTTTGCAAAGGAAGCACACTTGATATTGGCTGTGGTGTGGGAAGTCATTCTTTATATATAAAATCAAAAGGGTTAACTGTTTTCCCAATTGATATTTCGGCTGGAGCAATAGAGGCGTGTCATTATCGAGGTCTAACGGAAGCACGTGTTGTTGACCTACATCAATTAAAAGATGAAAAATTTGACACTGTCTTGTTGTTGATGAATGGCATTGGGTTAGCTGGAACTCTTGCTAATACCTCCTCATTTATATCGCATTTGAAATCACTATTAACCTCAAATGGACAGATTATTTTGGACAGCTCAGATATTCGATATTTATATGATACTGATGAAGATGGAGGGCTTTGGATTCCTGCTGATAAAGAGTATTTCGGAGATTTACTTTTTACTGTTTCCTATCAAAATAAAAAACAAAAACCCTTTCCATGGGTGTATGTAGATTTTGAAAATCTTAAAATCATTTGTGAAAACCTTGATTTGAATTGTCAAAAAGTGTATGATGGTCCACACTTTGACTTTTTGGTTAAGATTACCCCTAAAAAACAAATCCCGACCTAGGCCGGGATTTACTTTTAAATATTGGAGGTTACTCCATGTATTTCATCAACATTTCTTGAAGTCCCATTCCCCATTCTTGCCCTGCCATCATAGAAGCTTCATAAATAACTCCAGCTTTGTCGGCAATTTTTTTACCAACTGGGCTTTCATAGAATTTCAACATTTCTTTAATGTCAGCATGAGTGTATTCTTTCATGTAGATGTCAGCCATTTTATCATATAAAGATGGCATGGTTGATTCGAAATCTTTTGCAAAGTCTGCGTGCTTTGATTCAGGTATCATGGCCATGATTTGTTTCTTGGCAGATTCCATTTGAGCAGTAGAGCCTGAAGCTTTGATTACTTTTAAACAATCAGTCTTGAAAGCAGCATCTTGAGCAACACCTAATTGAGCTACCAAAACAAATAAGAAAGATAATACGATTTTTTTCATGAGTGTGTTTTTAAATTTTTGCTAATTTAGTTATTCTTAAGGGATATTCAAATATTTATGTGTTTGAAGTGAAATTTTCCATCTAGGATTCTTCATCACATATTCTATAATGTGTGGAATCATATCTTCCCTCTTACTCCATTCTGGTTGTAAAAATAAAATGGCATTTGGATTTACATTTGCCGCTTGTTCTTCGGCAAAAAGAAAATCGTGTTTGTTGTAAATGATGACTTTTAGTTCATCTGCTCTTTTATACGCTTCTTCAACAGGCAACTTATTTTTTTTGGGTGAAAGACAAAACCAATCCCATTGTCCTGTGACTGGATAAGCTCCAGAAGTTTCAATATGTACTTTTAAACCGGCAGCTTTTAATTTTTGAGTCAAAATAGACATATCCCAAGTTAAAGGTTCGCCACCTGTAACAACCACAGTATCGGCAAATTTAGCAGCATTTTCCACTATAATTTCTGTGGCAGTGGGCGGGTGAAGTTCTGCGTTCCAACTTTCTTTCACATCACACCAATGACATCCCACGTCACAACCACCTACTCTGATGAAGTAAGCTGCGGTTCCTGTATGGTAGCCTTCGCCTTGAATGGTGTAAAACTCCTCCATTAAAGGAAGCATTTCGCCTTTATCTACTGACTCTTGAATATTTTTGGGTAACATATTTTGAAAATTGATGCAAAGATATGCAAATCAAAAGTTTTTGAATGATAACTTTCATTTGTATCATCCGAAGTTATAAATCCAAAAAACATGCTTCAACTAGAAATTGATTTATGCTGTTTAAGCCTTTAAAAGAGAAATTATTTTTTCTTCTACCTCTTTACTATTCCAAATTTCAGAAATGTTGTTCATCTTCATCACTTCCTCCATGATTTGATTTTGGAAATCGCCAATAGCTAAAGCTTCTGAGTATGGCTGTAAGCTAAAAGTCACTCTGCTATACAATGGCATCCATTTATCAGGGTGCTTGTCTGAGAACCACTTTTCAATTTTCTTTTGCAGCAGGAACTTTTCATCGGCTGTTTTGGCACTCATCTCCATAAAGTTGCGATAGGAAAGCTCAGCAATGGCATCCGCATTGGGTTTTCTAGATTTTTCATATTCTGAAAAAATAGTGTTCCAATCGTCTCCATACTTAGAAATCATTTCACTTAAAACGGTGATATCTTCAAAACCGGCATTCATCCCATGTCCATAGAAGGGAACAATGGCGTGGGCAGCGTCACCAATCAAGGCAACTTTGTCTGAGTGCGTCCATGGAAAGCACTTCATCATCACCAGATAACTGGTTGGATTTTTAAAAAAGTCTCTTACTAAATCAGGAATAACTTCGTTCGTGTTGGGAAAGTATTTTGCGAAAAAATCAACTAAATCTGTTTCATTTTTTAATTTTTCAAAGGAGTTTTCCCCTTCAAAAGGCATAAACAACGTACACGTAAAAGTTCCATCCAAATTAGCCAAAGCCATCAACATAAAATTACCTCGTGGCCAAATATGTAATGAATTTTTGTCGATTTTATGAGTTCCATCAGGATTGGCAGGAATATGCAATTCTTTGTAACCAATATTGATAAACTCTTGCGAATAATTAAACATACTCTGTCTTTGCATACGATGTCTGATTCTTGAAAAGGCTCCATCGGCTCCAAAAACTTTATCATACTTAAGTTCCTCCCACTCGCCTTTTTCAGAATCACCCATGTGAAGTGTAGCATCGCCTAGGGTCACATCCCATATCTTGTGTTCAAAGAAAAAATCGACACCTGCGGCTTCTGCCAAATCAATCATTTTTTTATTTAAAACCCCTCGCGATAAAGAATAAATCACTTCCCCTTCTTTCCCATAATATTGGTAGTTGACTTTAGAATCCATCATGTGGATGGCTCTTTTATCTACAGGAATACCAATTTTTTTAATTTCATCTGTGAGGCCGATATCGTTCAAGGCTTTCCAACCTCTGTCTGACATTACTAAGTTAATAGACCTACCCGAAAATTGAATATTTCGGATGTCAGGACTTCGATCATAAACATGAACCGTATGTCCTAATTTTTTAAGATATATTGAAAGTAAAGTTCCTACTAACCCGGAGCCTACAACTGCTATTCTTTGCGGTGTTTGCATGCATTTAAAATGAAAAACAAAAGTAACTATTTATTTAGCAATGGTAAAGTTTTAGGATACTAATAATCACGATACATGTAATTTTTGTTTAATATTTTATTATTTTGATTAAACAGTTGTATCTTTGAAAAAAAATAAAATGAAGCGATTTGATGCCGAAGATTTACGAGGAATGTCAAAAATCCCAAGGCTTAATTTAGTCAACAGTTGCACCGGTTACAAATCAGCCAACTTGATTGGAACGCAATCCATAGATGGCCTTAATAACGTTGCCGTTTTCAGTAGCATTACCCATTTGGGCAGTAATCCTGCTATGATTGGTTTTATTCTTAGACCAACCACTGTGCCTAGAGATACCTATAAAAACATAAAACAAACTGGATTTTTTTCAGTCAATCATATAGCAGAAGACATGATTGAACAAGCTCATCATACTTCAGCAAGTTATGATGTTGGAATTTCTGAATTTGAACAAACCGGCCTTGAAATGCATTTTCATGAAGGCATCAAAACGCCCTTTGTAAAAGGAAGCCCGGTGCAATTACATTGTAAATACCTTAACGAATACCCCATTCGTGAAAATGACACCATTCATATCATTGCATCCGTTGAGTCTATTATTGTTGAGGAAGAATTACTACATCAAGACTACTGGATTCAATTAGACAAAGGAGGTGTGGTGGCCATTAATGGTTTAGACGGTTATTGTACTCCAAAGTTAATTGACCGTTTTGCCTATGCTCGTCCATTTGAAAGAACCAGTTCATTGTTAAAAAATGTCCCATAAGAAACTACATCTCCCAGAGAAAATCTGCAAAACCTGTGGCCTACCCTTTTCATGGAGAAAAAAATGGGAAAGGTGCTGGGAGGAAGTCCAATATTGTAGTGACCGATGTAGGAGGGGAAAAGGGGTCAGTCGCAGTCACAGTCGCAGTGATTAGTGCTCAATAATTTTAATACACTTAAAAATGAATAATCTTGTTTGGTTTCGTAATGATTTAAGAGTCCATGACAATCATTCCCTTTTTCAAGCTTGTCAAAAAGGAGGGAAAGTCATTGGGGTGTACTTTTTAGACCCTAGACAATTTGAAAACAACAAATATGGTTTCAAGAAAACCGAAAAATATCGGGCAAAATTCCTTTTAGAATCCCTTCGGAATTTGAAAAATAATTTAGCAGAAAAAAATATCTCCTTGCTCATCTATCACGATTTGCCTGAAACGATTATCCCCAAATTAATTAAGGATTATGCCATATCTACTATTTTTCTTCAAAAGGAATGGACGAAAGATGAAATGAGGGTTCAGGACCATGTCAATGTCAATCTCAATAATCAACAGGCAAACGTTGTCTGGGTAGAAACGTATGATCAATTTTTATTTCATCCAAAGGATATTCCCTATGCAGATTTTGCGAAGATACCTGAAGTTTTTACCGAATTTAGAAGGAAATGCGAAAGAGAAATCAAAATTCGTTCATGTGTTGAAATTGCTTCAAAGCCCATCGAAAACTTGATTGAAACTTCGAATGTGATCCCGAGTTTAGAAGATTTGGGTTTGGAATCGTTTCAGGTTCACAAACATACGGCTTTTCCCTTTCGAGGGGGTGAAACAGCCGCTTTAAAAAGAATGGAACATTATTTTTATGAAACGGAGCATTTATCAGAGTATAAAAAAACCCGAAACGGTTTGATTGGAGCAGATTACAGTTCAAAATTTTCGGCCTGGTTGGCTAACGGTGCTATTTCAGCTAGAATGATTTATTGGGAAGTTCAACAGTATGAACGTGAGGTATGCAAAAACGAAGATACCTATTGGTTGATTTTCGAATTGATCTGGCGGGATTATTTTAAATATGTTTCGTTAAAACACGGGGATACCATTTTCAAATTAGAGGGGATTTTAGGTAAAACCTATGACTGGAAAATCAACGATAAAGCCTTACGTCAATGGATACATGGTAACACCCGCGAACCGTTTGTCAATGCCAATATGAACGAATTGCGACTCACTGGTTTTATGAGTAATCGCGGACGACAAAATGTAGCTAGCTTTTGGGCAAAAGAATGGCATCAAGACTGGAGAGTGGGTGCGGCTTATTTTGAAAGCATGCTCATTGATTATGATGTGCATTCCAATTATGGCAATTGGATGTATAATTCTGGGGTGGGAAATGACCCTAGAGACCGAAAATTCAATATCCAACGACAAGCGGAGATGTATGATGGAGATGGGAAATATCAAAAACTGTGGAATGGTTAATTTTAGGTTGGAAGATGGAAGATGGGAGATGGAAGAGGACACGATGTAAACCTGAAACCTGACACGAGCCCAAAGGGCGACTAGACGAAAGAAACTTGAAACCTGAAACAAAAAAATAAATGAAAACACTTCGTTTAATTCTCGGTGACCAATTAAATCACCAACATTCTTGGTTTGAAAGAACAAATGAAAATGTCATCTATCTCATGGCAGAAATGCGTCAAGAAACGGACTATGTCAAACACCATATTCAAAAAGTAGTGGCGTTTTTTTTAGCTATGAGATCCTTTGCTGAAACGCTTTCGCAACAAGGGCATCAAGTGACATACTATACAATTAACAATGTTGACAACCCAAACCGTTTAGATAAATTAATTCAAAAATGCATTGAAAAACATCAAATTGAAAAATTTGAATTTCAATTACCTGATGAATATCGGTTGGACAAGCAGTTAAATGAAATTGCTCAACAAACGAATATTCCGTTTGAAGTATTTGATAGCGAACATTTTTACACCCAACGGAATGAATTAGCTGATTTTTTCAAAGGTAAAAAACAGCTTCTCATGGAAAGCTTTTACAGAGGGATGCGAAAGAAATACAATCTATTGATGGTTGGGGAGCAACCTTTGGGAAATCGATGGAATTTTGATCATGATAACCGGAAGAAATACAAAGGAGAGGTACCTGTTCCCAAAGCGAAAGTGTTCCCGAAGGAAGTGGAAGAACTTCTACTCGATATTAAATATGCAGGAGTCATTACCTTCGGAAATATAAATCCTGAACAATTTACTTGGCCAACTTCAAGAGCAGAATGTCTGGAGCAACTGGATTATTTTTGCACAGCACTTCTTCCCCATTTTGGTGATTATGAAGATGCGATGTATACCGAAGAAAAAAACCTCTTTCATTCCCGATTGTCTTTTGCGATGAACAGTAAGATGCTTTCGCCCAAGGAAGTTGTCGATAAGGTCGTTGGGTATTATTATGAACACCAAGAGGAGATTACGCTGTCTCAAGTTGAGGGATTTGTGCGTCAGATTGTGGGATGGCGGGAATATATTCGGGGAATTTATTGGAAAGAAATGCCAGAATATGCCAACATGAACAGCTTAGAAAACCACTATCCCCTACCCGATTTTTATTGGACCAGTAAAACCAAAATGAACTGCTTACAACATGCCATTGGTCAAAGTTTAGACGATGCCTATGCACACCACATCCAGCGTTTGATGGTCATTGGAAATTTCTCACTACTGACTCAACGTCATCCCGATGCGGTAGATGCCTGGTATTTGGGCGTTTATATTGACGCCATTGAATGGGTAGAAATGCCCAACACCCGTGGGATGAGTCAATATGCAGACGGTGGTATTCTCGCCACCAAACCCTATGTTTCTTCGGGTAGTTATATAAATAAAATGAGTAACTACTGCGGAGGTTGCCATTATAATGTCAAAGAAAAACTAGGAGCCAAAGCCTGCCCCTTTAACAGCTTGTATTGGAATTTCTTGGATGACAAAAAGGAGCATTTCAAAAACAATCAACGTATGGGCATGATGCTCAATCTACTTGGAAAAATAAAACCTGATGAACTTGCAGCTATAAAGCAACAAGCTTATCAGGTTATAGAAAATCCAGATGCGTTTTAGTTACCGCCTCTTCTGGGTGTTGGATTATTGGTATCTCCTCCCCTTTGTCCAGTTGAACTACTACGTGTAGAGGGCTGCGGTTGTGTTCTATTTTGTTGTCTTACTTCTTGCGTTCTTTGTCTCACAGCTCTAGAATCTGCGGCGTTATCTATTCTATCAGGAACCCGAGTTGGACTCGTTTGTGTTCTTGGGGTGGTAGTTGTAGTAGAAGTACCTCTACCGCCCTGAGCATTTGGTTGCGTAGCGGTTTGTCCTCTGCCTGGTTGAGCAGAAGGGACTGACCCCGATTGTCCTCTACTGCCTTGAGGCGTGGTTGCATTTTGGCCTCTACTACCCTGAGGTGCTGTGGTATTTTGGTTTCTTCCAGGTGTGGAGGCTCTTGTGTCACCTCTATTTCCCTGGTTTTGTGGGTTACGATTGGCACCAACAGTAGCTCCTCGACCGCCATAAGCAGAATTTCCTCTTTGACTCGTAAAATATCTTCTATTGTCTTGGGCACGATGACCAATGGTTTGATAAGGATTTCCTCTATATCCAACATGAAATTGATTTCGGTGTACACCAAAATTTTGATACGGAGAGGGTCCCCAATAATTATCTAGGGTCACTACATACATGGAGTGTAAATCAAAATGGCCGTAATAATTAGGCAAATAGGCCCTTCTTATCCAACGGTTCCCTCTTGGATAAATAAACATGCCCGTGTGCACATCATAATACACCATCATATCAGGCAGATAATAGTAACGCACATCAAAGCCAGCTGGACCCCACATAGGTGGTTGCATAGGTTCGCTTACTACAACTGTTCTGTTGGAAGAAGCACATCCACTTAGAAGAAGTGATAACCCTATAAAAAGTATAAATAAATATTTTTTCATGGTCGTATATTTTTCATTTTATATGTTCAATGATAATGCCAAAATGGTTTTCGAAACACTATTTTAGAAAACAATTGGGATTCCTACATCTAATTTTTGGCTTTTCGCCAACACACCGCATAAATGAAACAACATTCTAGCTCCCACGTTGCCGTCCCAATCTCCCTCAAATCCGGGGGCTACCTCCACCAAGTCAAACCCGATGATTTCTTTATTGGAAGCAGCCAATGCACTGAGTAAATAAACGGCTTGTTCAAATGAAAAACCTCCTGGTACTGGGGTTCCCGTGTTGGGACAATACAAAGGCATCAACCCATCGATGTCAAAACTAACACATACTTTTTCAGGGAGTGCTTCAATGATTTTTTCACATTGTTCTTTCCAATTCTTCCCTTCAAATTGTTCTTTTTTCATGGTGGCATCAGTGAAAACCACTATACGTTCCTTTTCTTTTTGGGTAACTTCATATTCTTGTTCACAAAAATCTCTAATCCCCACGGAAACAATTTTATGGATATGCGGCAACTGCAAAGCATTATACATAATGGACGCATGCGAATAGGTAAAACCTTCATAGGCAATTCTATAATCCAGATGTGCATCTAAATGCAGAATACCAAAGCTTTCATGTTTTTCGGAAAGGGCTTGGTAATATCCAAGAGGGGTACTGTGATCTCCACCAATCAAACCCACAAGTTTTCCTTGATTCATCCATTTCAGCGATTGATTTCTTACTGCTTCCACCATATCTGAACAGGCATAATTAATTTTATCTAGGTCTTTTTGAAGCCCTGGATGACTTCCCAATTGTGTACCATTTTCTAACGCTTCAATGATGGGGACAGCATTCTTTTTAAGTTTTCTGGATTGCTTAGCTATTTTTTTGGCGGGATTATCTAGATAGATGCCCAATTTCCAAAGTTCTGGGAATTCTTGATGTAATAAATCCACTTGAAAAGAGGCGTTTAGTATTTCATCGGGACCAAGTGAAGCTCCAGAGCCATAACTGACGGTGACTTCCCATGGTACAGGTATCAAAATTATATCACTTTCTTCTGCATTAAATGGCAAACCGAAGATGGAAGCATCTGCTAATCCTGGCTGCGAGGGGTCGAAGTTTTGTGTTTTTTCTTGTTTATTCATTTATTGGATAATTAGATTGTTCGATTATTAGATTGTAAGACTGAGCGATTTTTGGATTATTAGACTGTTAGACTGAATGATTATTTGAGATTTTACAATTTAATTATAATATTTTGATATATAAAGCTACAAAAAATCTAATAACCCAATAATCCTATCTTAAAATCCCACTTTTCAAAATTTGCCCAAACGCATACATATCTTCAAACGAACAATAGAAAGGGGCTGGGGCAAGTCTAATAACGTTGGGTTCACGCCAATCGGTGACAACTCCGTTTTTCATGAGGTATTCAAAGAGCTCTCTTCCTTGTCCGTGAAGGTACATTGAAAGTTGGCAGCCGCGTTCGTTTTGGTCTGAAGGAGTAATGATTTCAAATTTTGTGCTTTCTATTTCGTTGTCAATCTCGTGCAGGATAAATTCCAAATAAGCGGTTAGTAAATTTGATTTTTTGATAAGTTTGGCCATGCCCACCTCAGCAAACATTTCCAAAGAAGCCAAATAAGGAGCGAGAGAAAGAATGGGCAGATTACTTATTTGCCAACCATCTGCACCAATAACAGGTTCAAATTGAGGTTCCATTTTAAACCGACGTTCTTTGTTATGTCCCCACCAACCCGCAAAACGATGCAGTTCTTTGTCGTTGTGATATCGTTGATGAATAAAACAACCTGAGGCATTCCCAGGGCCAGAGTTCATGTATTTATAGCTGCACCAACTCGCAAAATCAACCCCCCAATCGTGGAGTTTTAGTTCCACATTGCCGACAGCATGGGCTAAATCCCAGCCTACATAGGCACCTGTTTTTTGACCCGCTTTGGTGATGGTTTCCATATCAAAAACCTGTCCGGTGTAATAATTTACTCCGCCCACGAGCACAAGAGCCAAACATTCTGCTTCGGCTTCAATGAGTTCAAGCACATCTTCAAGCCTGATGTTGTGTTCGTCTGGACGTCTTTTAATTTCAACAATCGCCTCTTTGGGATCGAAGCCAAGATAAGCCGCATGAAATGCGACTTGACTTTGCAACATATATTGGTCTGAGGGAAAGGCTTTTTCTTCGCAAATGATTTTGAATTTTTTGGCAGTGGGGCGGTAAAAACTAACCATCAATAAGTGTAAATTCACCGTTAGGGTATTCATCACCGTGATTTCAGAGGCTTTTGCTCCTACGATGCCGCTCAATGGTTCTGCCAAACGTTCATGATAATCCCACCACGGTTTGTCGGCATAGAAATGGCCTTCAACGGCGAGGTTGGCCCAGTCGTTCATGACTTCATCTACATAGGATTGTGTTTTTTTGGGTTGCAGACCAAGGGAGTTTCCAGTGAAATAAATCACTTGTTCTCCATTGACTTTGGGGAATATAAATTCATCTCGGTATTTGGCGAGTTCATCTTGTTGGTCTAACTCTTGAGCAAAGTCTCGTGTATTATCAAAGTTCATAAGGAGTTTGTTGGATGTGTAAAAATAGTGATTATAAGTGGAATCCCGAAACCTTGGGAGGAAGCGGGAAGATAGGTGGTAGGTGGTAGGTGGTAGGTAAAATTCTAAATTCCAAACTGAAATTGTTATTGACAACTGAACGCTATTAATAGTGCGTTCGGGATAGTAGCGGAAAGCCCGGAGGACCGGCTCCTCTAATTTTTCTGCAACAGCAAAGCGACCGGAGGAAGCTCTTGTCTGCTTCATGAAAAATGAGGAGCTGGGCTGAGGACTTGTAGCGGATAGCCCGATCAAACGCCCAAAAAAAATCCCGATATAATGATCGGGACTTTGTTTTTGTTGGGTGTTGACTATAATATCAACATTGCATCTCCATAAGAATAGAAACGGTATTTTTCTTTAATCGCTTCCTCATACGCCTTTTTCATTAAATCATGACCGCAAAAAGCGGAGATCATCATTAATAAGGTGGATTTTGGTGTATGGAAATTGGTAATCATACAATCTGCGATGCTGAAATCAAAGGGTGGATAGATAAACTTATTGGTCCATCCCTCGAAAGGATTCAACTGTCTGTTGGACGACACCGAACTTTCAATGGCTCTCATGGAAGTGGTTCCTACACAGCATATTTTACTTTTACGTGCTTTTGCAGCATTGATGACATCACAGGTTGCTTGAGAAATAAACAACTCCTCAGAATCCATTTTGTGTTTGGATAAATCTTCTACTTCAACGGGGTTAAAGGTACCCAAACCTACATGTAGGGTGACTTCTGCAAAATGAAGGCCTTTGATTTCCAGACGTTTCATCAAGTGTTTTGAGAAATGAAGACCTGCGGTGGGAGCGGCCACGGCACCTTCCACTTTTGCATAGATGGTTTGGTAACGGTCCTCATCTTCGGGGGTTACTTCACGGGTGATGTATTTTGGAATGGGTGTTTCACCAAGTTCGGTTAGTTTTCTTCTAAAATCATCATAGGACCCATCATAGAGAAAACGTAAGGTTCTTCCTCTGGAAGTGGTGTTATCAATAACTTCTGCCACCAATGAATCATCATCACCGAAATATAACTTGTTTCCAATTCTGATTTTACGTGCAGGGTCTACTAATACGTCCCATAGGCGTTGTTCAGAGTTGAGTTCTCTCAACAAAAAGACTTCAATTTTGGCACCGGTTTTTTCTTTGTTTCCATAGAGTCTGGCCGGAAACACCTTGGTGTTGTTCATGATCATCACATCGCCATCGGTGAAATAATTAATAATATCCTTGAACATTTTGTGTTCAATCTTACCGGTTTTGCGGTCTATGACCATCAGACGCGACTCGTCTCTGTTTTCGGCGGGATATTCTGCTAGTAATTCTTCGGGTAAATTAAACTGGAAGTGCGATAATTTCATAAATGGTTTTTAGAATTAATGTTAAAACGCAGACGTTATTGACGCCTTCTTCTTAACAGGTGGCAAATATACACTTTGGGATAGGGGGTTGTCAAGTGTTTTGAGAGTTATTTTGAAATTAGAGGGTAGAAATGAGAAATTAGAAGTTTGTTAATCCCTAAAATAGGTTGACCGTTTTTTACTAATTGTTTTAATTAATAACAGTTCAAAAGTCCCGAAAATTCAGGATCATTGTTCGTGCTTCGCAATCAACGAAACTCTACCTATTATATGTGGTTTTTTTGTATCAAATTGTTCATTAGATTTTTATGTTAAGTTCAAGTCGTCCACCAAAACCAAGTTCTATAATTTTTTGGAGTGTCGAAATGCGAACTTCTTTTATATTGTTCTCAATTTTTGAAATATAGGATTTCGTTGTCCCAACTTTTTCTGCAAGTTGCTCCTGTGTCATACCCATTTCAATACGAGTGTTGTGAATCAGAGCACCGATTTTAAATGATTCATAACCTGCTTCAAGTTCGTCACGCTCTTTTGTCCCACGTTTTCCGTAGTTTTTTTCTTTAAACTCTTCGAGAGTCATCAAGTTTTTATTTTTCGCTTTGCTCATAATTGTACTTATTTATTTTTGGTATTCGCGATTTCCAATTCATATTCAGCTTTTATTTTAAGTGCCATTTCTATTTCTTTCTTAGGTGTCTTTTGAGTTTTCTTCTGGAATCCATTCGCTAAGACAATTAATTGTCCTTGGTCAAAAAAACAGAAAATTCTAAAAATGTCGCTACCAAGTTGAACTCGAATTTCATAAAGTCCGTCCGTATTCTCTATATGTTTCAGAAAGGTTTCAGGAACTCTTTGTAAGTCTTCAACCAAGTCAAAAGTCCAAACAATTTTTGCTTTTACTTTCTTGTTTTGTTTGGCAAAGAAGTCTTGAAAGTAGTTCTTGTAAAACGTTATCTTTCTATGTTTCTGATTTTTGTCCATCCCGATTGCTATCGGGACAAAGTTACAAAAGTTTCCCTAAAGTGAAACATAAGGGTTAATTTATTTCTAAAAGTCGTAATGTTCGGGTTCTTAAAATCGAATACTGGTTCTCAGCATTACGCAGGCAGGGCTTTTACCACTGAACTTCATTAAAAGTACAGAACTTGGATTTAGCACTTCTCTTTCATAGAAGCACGAAACCCCCACTTACGTATAGGTGATGTTATCGCTTCGGTGTTCTTTTTCGTCCGTTGGTTTGTCGGTCGTGTTGGTCGTGCGGTTGGACAGACACACTCTTTGCCAAGTTTTGGCTTGCGTGTTGGCTGGTGCGACTTGGCAATGTGTGTGGCTGTGAAGCGTTGGCTTTGGTGTCATTTTGTTTCTATTTTTTCGTCAGTAAGCAATTTGTTTTCTAATGTGTTAAGTGTGAAAATTGATTTTGTAAATATTTCCTTGGCAACTTCTATATAATTGTCTTCTCGTATGCCGAAATACTTTATTGCTTTTTTACACTTGTCGTTTGAGTTACTGAAACTATGTGCTAAAAGCCCCGAACGCAAATTCCATAAGTGTCTTAGAAACGTAACCATATCAGGAATTTGCATTTGATGAACTGCAAGAAACTTTTCAAGTTTTGTAATTCCTTTATCATTATCGTCAAGTGTTATTTGTTTCGCTAATTCAGCTTCGTTAAGTCGGTCAATAGTGATTTTGATAATTGATAAAATTTGTTCGCAAAAGGGTTTCACATTGTTAGATGTAGGAATGTGTAAAGCTTTAAATAGATGCTCATCTTCTTTTGCCAAAGGTTTGTATAATCGCCAACCAAATTTCGTTTCCCATTTTTTATTGAATTGCTCAAACTTGTGCTTAAAGAATAAATCAGGAGTTTCGGGATGGTCAACCCAATTACCTTCAATCATTGTTTGATAATATGCGTGACTAATTCCCTTTTGAGGTTGAATATTATAATGCTTCCAATGTAGTTGCTCTTTGTAAGGCAAATAGCCCAATTCAATTAGAAAAACTGCGACATAATCTTCGTTATTATTATCAATTTTGAGGGAAAAGAAATTTGATTTTACGTGCCAACCGTCAACTTCATATTTCTGTGGTTCGTTGTAGTATTTATTTAGAACATCTTTTTTGAAATATGTTACGACAAAGTATTTCTCATTGGTCTTACTACAATCCTGATAAACTTCATTTCCTTCTTCATCATAGCCCGTTATAAAACTTTCATAAACTTGATTCTCATAATCAAAATGATAGCTTTTTGATTTAGAAGGGTCAAAACTGATAATCTTTTTGCCGAGTATCCAACTCTGAAATTTTCCGTCTAAAGGTCTTATCAGATGATTATAGATAGAATTTTCACCTTTAAAATCTTTATCAATAAATTCAATTTTTTCTGAAATATCAATATTACCAACTCTCATAAAATCGAAACATACGGCAAAATGTAGTTGCCGAACAGCGATGTATTCTTTAAGATATTTCAGTTTTATTCTAATCCTTTTTGGCTCAACATTAATTACTTCGTCTAAGTCACCAAGTTCATCAATGAAATAATATTTTCTGTTTTGTTTATTTTCGGCTCTTTCATAGAGTTTAAAGTATAGAACAAATTCTTCTGAAATGTCGATGTATTTTTCACCGCCATTGTTGAAGTTAAAATGCTTAATGAAAATAAATGGCTCATAGCCATCTTCTGAATAGGTTTTATATGTTCCATCACCAAAAACTGCTGGTTTGCCTTCATAATATGGTCTTATCACCCAATCAGTATTTGATTTGTATTCTTCAATCTTTGAGTTATGGACTAAACAACAATAAATTAAGTCGTCTTCCGAAGATTCGTAAATAGTTAACCAACCATCTTTTATGAAAGTGGTCTCCAATTGTTTTATTCTTTCCTTTATCAAAAAGTAGTCTAACTCCATACTTTTATGCGTTCTCAATTATTTTTATTTCTTCTTCGGTCAGGTCATAAAGTTGGTAAACCAATTGGTCTGTTTTAGATTCAATTTCTTTGTGGTTGTCAATAGATTTTAATCTTTCTTCCGTCAATTCCATTATCAAGTTATGTATTTCCTTACTTGGATTTGGTATTGGCAAAGATTGTAAGTCTGTCATTAAGATTTGAGGAAAGGCTTGTGGATTGGTTACTAATTTATTCTTGATATAATAATCAGCTACTTTAGAATGTAATACGCCAAGCACAAAAAGATTATGAATTTCCTTATTAATTGACCAACACGAATAAAGTGTTGACTCAGTTAATGCGGGTTCTGTTAAATAAGCACAACATAAAAAATTCCCTGTTCTTCTTATAAGTATTCTTGGTGAAACAGCGTGTTTATCTTTGGCTTTTGTTCCACCTATTATTGAAAGACTATCATAATCAGTAAAGAAACATTTTTCTATGTTCCATTTTGAAATGCAGTTCCCTAATAAAAATTTGTTTGGCAAATTATCGGACTGTTCTTCAAATATCTTAGTTTTTCTATCTGCCACAACCATCCCTTTGAAAAGCTGACAAATATCAGAAAGTCGGGGAGTTTTAGGATTATCTATTTTTGAAATAATAGGGTTATCAATTTTGTTGTAAGTAACTAAGTCTTGATTTTTCTTAAAAATTCTTTGTTCCGTAGATTCTCCTTGCTGATTCTTCCCGTAAATAAAAATTACATTGCCTGTATTTGCTTCATCAAAAACCATCCCTTCAATTCTTGTGATATTCAATACCGAACCTGAATTTTTTAAAAGTTCAATTGTGTCAGAGTAGCTTCTTGTTTCAAACAAACCTTCTGGAACAATCATTGAATGATAAGAATTTTCATTGCTGATTATAATTCCTAACTCAATGAACAGATTAAATATGTTTTTTGAACTTGCATTTTTGATTGCTTGGTAGCTGTTGATATAATGACTTAGTTCAAGTCTTTCCATATTATTTTTAGTCATAATGAAATAAGGCGGATTTCCAATAACAACATCGAAGCCCACAAAATCGCCATCATCATTTAGCACTTCGGGAAATTCAAAACGCCATTCAAAAGCATTTTCAAAAATCTTGTTGGCTTTTATTTCTTCAATCTCGGTTTCAATCTTTTTGGATTCTTCCGTTAGTTGTTGCACTTTTTTGTTCCAATCGGCTTTTCCCTTTTTGCTCATTTCAAAAAGTTGTTGCTGGTTGGTCATTTGGAAAAGTTCGCCTGAAAGTTTTCGTAGTTTCTTTACTTTCGGGTCGTTCAATGATATTTCACTTCTGAAATCCGATTTAATGTCGGCAATCAGTCGTTCCATTTCTCTTTTCTGTTCCTTGCTTTCGGCATTTCGGTAAGTGTCAACGGCTATTCGGTAGCTGTCAATTGTCCACTTACTTTTTTTCAAGGCTTGTTTAAGGTCGGCATCAATCGCAAAACGGCTAACCAAAGAGTTTCCGCATTTTATATTGATGTCAATATTCGGAAGTGTTTCAAGTTCGGTGGCGTTCTTGTAATAGGCGTTTTTCAAAAGTTCAATCCACAAACGCAAACGGCAAATTTTTACCGAGTTGGAATTGATATCCACACCAAAAAGGCAGTTTTCAATAATGGTTTGCTTTTCGTGAAAAAGTGTTTCCTGTATGCGTTGGCTTTCTTTGTTGTTTGGGTTGTAGTCGAATAGTTCGCCTTCTTCGTCTGTTACAATCAGTTCATCATTCACCACTTCAACCTGATATTCTTTCAGGCGTTTTCCGTCTCGGTCTTGCAGAATTTTCAAGTCGTTTTTTACAGCAATCATTTCATTGAGTGCCGAAACTAAAAAATGTCCTGAACCAACGGCAGGGTCGCAAATCTTGATGCTGTTTACTATGTTGTTGGCTTCTTTTCGGTCGTCAATTTTGTCGTAAATTTCTTCAACGCTTGTGCAGTTCCATTTTTTAGTTTCGTTAAATTTCTGCACAACCGCTTTACGAATGGTTTCACGGCACATATACATTGTGATGAAACCTGGAGTGAAAAACGAACCGTCTTTGTAGCCGTTTATTTTCTCGAAAATCAATCCGAGCACCGAAGCGTTAATCAACGTTTTGTTGTCTTCCTGAATTTCTTCTCCGCCTTCGGCTCCAAAGTCGTAAGCATCTAAAAACTCAAACAAATATTGAAGCGTGGAAATATTGCCTGTCCGCTTTTTACCTTGCTGGTCTTTCAGCACGGTTTGCGAAAATATAGGAATGGTTTTATCGTCTTTCAGATTACTGATAAACAAAGTAACCTGCTCAATATCGGTTGGCTCAAAAAGCGATGAGTTGAGATAAGGCGTTTTTTCAAACGCCTTTTTTACATCTTCGTTTCGCTCGTCATACTTGCGTGCCAACACCTGAAAAAACAAGCTGTTCAGGTCGTCATAGTTCTTTATTTTGTCAAGATTGAGAAACGAAAAGGATTTGTCGCCTTTGTGATAGGTAATGAGTTGGGCTTCCAACAACTTTAAAAACAAAATGCGGTTTATCCAAGTAATTGAAAGTTCAAGAGCAACATTAAAAAGTCGTTCCTGTTGTGTGTTGCCGAATTGGTTTGGTTTTTCCAATCGGCTGAGTTTATCTAAGCTGTCAAGCTGAATGATAGCATCTTCAAGAATTGTTCCTGTGTGTCGTTCACCTGCTTTGTTTCTTTCAATCAGTTTTTTGCTTCCTTCTTTGGTTTCGGTCAGTCCGATGATGTGTAACAACTCGCTGTAAAAGCGTTTGTCAAGGCTGTTGCTGTCGTTGGTGAACGGAAGTTTTAAAAGATGCTCTGGCGATAAAAGTTTGAATAAAGCAATCAGCGAATTATCGTCTGCTTTGTCGGTATTGCGTAAGGGTTTTTGAAAGTCCTGAATGTTGAAATAGGTAAATTCAATTTCAGAAGTAATACTGTCAATAAACGGCTCGGCAATTTGTTTATAGAAAAAATCGGTTTTCGTGTCTGCCAAACGTCCGCCTTCAAAGTCGTTGAATTGCTTTACAAGATTTTTGTTTTGAGCAAAAAGTCTGTCGAATAGGGTAGCGTCAAAAATGAACCATTCGTTTATGTTGGTCGCCACCAAATGTTTTACTTCAAGATTTTTATGTGAAATTCTTTCTCTTAGGTAATACAAAACCAATTCCTGAAACGCTTTTGCGTTCAGTCTTTTGGTAGTAATCATTTCCGCTTTGTTGGTCGGCTTTTTTGCTTCGAGAATTACGCCAACTGTCGAGTTTGCATTTTGTCCGTTGTGAATAACAAG
>JBKBOP010000025.1:0-21872 GCA_046293575.1 Flavobacterium sp.
CGTTGGTGAAAAACTTTGGCCTTTACCCCTTTGGGATGAGTACCAGTATGATATGGATAGCGATATAGCCGATGTGAAGAACTATTCTGGAAAACCCATTGCTGGAGCCATTACGGCTGCAAAATTTCTTGAATTTTTCACCGAAAATCATCAAGCTTGGGCTCATATTGATATTGCTGGCGTCGCTTTTGGTGACGATGCCTTTGCAAAAACCAAACACGCCACTGCTTTTGGTGTGCATTTATTAACTAATTTTATCGAAAACTATACCCATGGAAAGTAGTCCTAACACCATTTTGTGCATTTCCAATTACTTTAAAGGAAATGATTTTTTAATCCAGATGAAAAAGCTGGGGAATAAAGTGTATTTACTCACTTCAGAAAAGCTCAAAAACAAACCTTGGGCTTGGGAGAGTATAGATGAAGTGTATTATATGCCCGGACAGGATGTTGATTGGGATATGGAATTGTTGTTGCAAGGTGTGGCTGGACTGATGAAAAGCGAAAAGATTGATGCCATTGTTGCTCTTGATGATTTTGATGTGGAAAAAGCTACCTTTCTTAGAGAAAGTCTAAGAGTGGATGGTATGGGGCAAACCACCGGACGTTTTTTCCGCGATAAGCTTGCCATGCGGATCAAAGCTCAAAGCGAAGGCGTTAAAGTTCCTTCTTTTAGTGCGTTATTTAATGATGCCGATGTTAACCGTTTTGCTGACACTGTCGCTCCACCTTGGGTATTGAAACCAAGATCTGAGGCTTCTGCCTCTGGAATTATGAAGGTACACACCAAAGAAGAATTGTGGACTCGTATTCATGAATTAGGAGATAACCGAATTCGTTATTTGGTGGAACAATTCAAGCCAGGAGCTGTATATCATTGTGATGGATTGAACTGGCAAGGAAAGGTGTTGTTTAGTCTTACCTCACAGTACTTAGCTACTCCTATGGAAATTTCACAAGGGGGAGGTATTTTTAGAAGTATGAACGTGCCCTACAATAGTGCTGATGAAAAAGCCATTCGCAAAGCCAATGAACAAGTGATGAAAGCCTTTGGCATGAAGCACGGTGCCACTCATACCGAGTTTATTAAAAACAATGAAGATGGAGAAATTTATTTTTTGGAGACTTCTTCACGAGTAGGAGGGGCACATTTAGCCGAGATGGTTGAAGCTGCAAGTGGCATTAATTTATGGGGTGAGTGGGCCGCTATCGAAGCTGCACTCGTCAAACAAGAGGAATATAAACTCCCTAAGGCGAGAAAAGAATATGCAGGTATAGTGTTGACCTTGTCTAAATTTGAACACCCCGATTTGAGTGGCTTCAACGACCCGGAAGTTTGTTTCAGAGTGCCCTTGGAATATCACGCTGGATTGATTGTGCGGTCTGATAAACACGAGCGGGTTAGATTTTTATTAGATAGCTATGCAGAACGTCTCACCAACGATTTCGCCACCGTAGCAGCACAAGAGAAGGTCAAGAAGTTTCATTGAGATCTAAAACATTAGCTACTATAATCCTATTCAAAGATCCAATCATTTTCTCTGATTTAAAGGTCAGCGTATTGCTTATTCTTAGAGTTCAATGATAAAGGGAAGTATTGAGAATCATTCAATAGTTTTATTGAGCATAAAAGATAGCAAAATCGAATAGTTTTCAAATAATGTTCGTATATTTGCGAATAATAGTTGACCATGAAAACACTTAAAGATAATTATTTTACAGCTTCACAATTGGACACGGCTCGTTTTGCCAAAGCCTTGAGTCATCCCGTTCGGATTGCGATTTTGGAGTTGCTCAATTCACAAGCGTGTTGCTTTCACGGTGATATGGCAGAGGAGTTACCAATAGCAAAATCAACTCTTTCACAGCATTTAAACGAATTAAAAGAGGCGGGTTTAATTCAAGGAACCATTACGCCTCCCACAGTAAAGTATTGTATTAATAGAGAGAATTGGGCTTTGGCAAAATACCTTTTAACGAATATATTGAAATAACTTTTTTTACCTATACTGTTCGTTGAACTACGAACTACGAATATTAAAAATCAAACCAAATGAAAATTATTAAAGTACTCGGACCTGGATGTCCAAAATGCAAAACAACCTATCAAAATGCTTTAGAAGCTGTTAAGCAAAGCGGTGTAGAAGCCGAAGTAATAAAGATAGAAGACATTATGAAATTAATGGAATACAATGTTTTGACTACACCCGTATTAATGATTGATGAAGTAGCCAAAATCAAAGGAAGAATTGCTCAAACATCAGAAATTGTTGAACTTTTAAAATAAAATATCATGGAATCACAAGTTATAGTTAAAGAAATATGTCCTACCACCACTCAAGAGTGGGTACAACGTGGAGCACTTATAGTAGATGTAAGAGAATCAGATGAAGTGAAACAATTGGCATTTGATGTGCCAGAATTGTTACATATCCCTCTTTCCGAATTTGAAAATCGGTTCCGAGAAATTCCGCAAGACCGTGAGGTGGTATTGGTCTGCAAAAGCGGAGGTAGAAGTTTCAGAGCAACTGGTTTTTTGATGCATTATGGATATGATAAAGTGGTGAATATGGAACACGGTATCGTTCGTTGGGCTCAAAAAGGTTTTCCTTTGAAAGGAGATCCTCAGGCCGTACTCGGAAATCAAGGAGATTGTTGTTCTAATACGGGTTGTTGCTAAACTGCAAATAGAAACTTCTTATGTTTGATTGGATTCAACATTTTGCCGATTGGCTCATTTTCAATCTTTTTAATATTGCTGCAGATACTCATTTGGGCAAAGCCTTAAATTTCTTTGTTTACGATACTTTAAAGATTTTAATTCTACTTTTTCTCATCGTTTTTTTAATGGGAATTGTCAATGCTTATTTGCCCATTGAACGACTCAAAAATTACCTCAATAAAAATAAGCTTTTTGGATTTGAATATGTTTTTGCATCCTTGTTTGGAGCCATTACACCCTTTTGTTCGTGTTCTTCTGTTCCCTTGTTTATTGGATTTGTGAGAGGTGGTATTCCGCTTGGAGTGACTTTTTCATTTTTAATCACTTCCCCTTTAGTTAACGAAGTTGCGGTTGCCATGTTTTTGGGTATGTTTGGCTGGAAAGCCACACTCATTTACGCCATCAGTGGAATTCTTTTAGGTGCTATCGGAGGTTGGGTTTTAGGCAAGCTAAAACTGGAATCTTTGTTAACTGATTGGGTAAAGAATTTGCTTGAAAATGCTCAAAAACAGCAGGAGGAGGAAGTTGATCAACCCTTAACCTTTAGAGAGAGACTTCCAGAAATTACTCGAAGTGCATGGGAAATCGTAAGGGGCGTAATCTTGTATGTCATTATTGGTATTGGAATTGGTGCTGCCATGCACGGATATGTACCCGAAAATTTCTTTGGTGAATATTTGGGTGGAGGGCAATGGTGGACGGTTCCTTTGGCTGTGATTTTAGCCGTACCCATGTATGCCAATGCTGCCGGCATTGTTCCAGTAATTCAGGTCTTTGTGGCAAAAGGTGTTCCGATTGGAACCGCTATTGCGTTTATGATGGCTACCGTTGGACTTTCCATTCCTGAGGCGACCTTACTTAAAAAAGTAATGACCATGAAACTCATCGCTATTTTCTTTGGGGTAGTGACCTTGTTTATTATAATTTCAGGATTCATATTTAATTTAATACTCATTTAAATGAAAACGAAAACACAACTTTTTTTAGAACTTTGGATTGAGGCACGAACCCGTTTTTCAAATCAATTAGACAATATTACTTCAAAGGATGTAAACAAAAAGTTAGCTCCCTCAGTAAATAGTGTTGGCTTTCTCATTCGGCATATGGGAGAAGTAGAATTGCTCTTTGCTAAAAATGTTTTTGGGGCATCAGAAGTAAAAGTCATCGCCAAAACTGTTATCGATAAATTTGATAGTGGTGAATGGACAGATGTAAATGTTTTAAAAGAATATGTTTCACAATCCTTCATACAATTGAAAGAAATTGTTGAAAAGCAATCTGATGAAGATTGGGAAACAACTATAACCACTAAAGAATTTGGCACTAAAAATAAAGCAGAAGCTTTTGGAAGAATCGTTTCTCATACGGCCTATCATGCAGGTCAGTTAGCAATCATATTAAAATATGGCAATTAGACTCACATTCATATTATTATTTTTAGGTCATTACCTGTTAGAAGGTCAAACCATAATCGTCAATGATACCGATTTTTCAAAAGGTCGATTGGGCTATAAACAAGAGGTCTCACTAAGCGATCTTGAAAAGTTTCACGGCCACATGTGCGATGGTTTGGTAGAGGGATTTCTTGCTCTTCAATTGGGTCTTCAAGAATTATATCCTGATGGAGTAGTGGACCGAACCAATACTAGAGTAATTACTAAATCGTCACCATGTCTTACGGATGCTGCTATTTATCTAACGGGAGGTAGGACTCAATACAATTCGTTTTACATCGATAATTCAATAAGTGGCTTGTTTATCATTCAAAGGTTGGATACAGGAAAAGCATTAGAAATAAGTAGAAGACCCAATGTTAAACCCCAAAAGATTGATGTTATGGGAAATCAAGCCATCCGAAATGAATTGGATCCTTGTGCGTTGGAGGAATTAAAAAGAATGGAAGAGGAGTATTCAGAATTTCTATTAACCAATTCACCTCAAAATCTATTTGAAATCGTTGAGATACCCCATTTTGATTGGCTTCCTAAATTTGAAAGCTATTTAAAAACAGATGTGCTGAATAAGCACCAAAAACCTTGCGAACATTAAAATCAAACACAATTAATATCACTAAATTTAAAAATCATGACCAAAAAAATCAGTTTATTGACATTCGTTTTTTTAACAATGTTGTTTGCAGCATGCAAACAGGAACCAAAAGAAAATGCAGAAAACGTAGAGACTACCTCAGTTTTACAATCTGATGCCACTGTGCAATTAATTCAATTTCACTCTGAGCATAGATGTATGACTTGTAGTAAAATTGAGTCTTTGGCTATAGAAAGCCTTACATCAGTGGAGGGAGTTCCTTTTCAACTCATCAATGTTGATGATAAAACCAATGCAACCATTGCAGAGGAATTTGAAGCTACAGGAACTGCCTTGTATTTGTACAACACCCAAACTGGAGCTAAAAAAGATTTGACAGAGTTTGCTTTTATGAAAGCAGGAGACCAAGAAGCATTTAAAACAGAATTGACTAAAGAAATTTTGACTTTTAAAGAATTATAGCATGGATTGGTTGCAAGAATTAGCTCAAAATCGAGAGTTACCTCTGTTATCAGCTTTAGCGATTGGTATGCTCACAGCCATAGCCCCTTGCCCGTTGGCGACCAATATTACTGCTACAGCCTATATTGCGAAGACTATCGATAGCAAGCGAAAGGTTGTATTGAGTGGCGTATTGTACACGTTGGGGCGTTTACTATCCTATACACTTATTGCGGCAGTTATCTTATTTGGTGCTATTAAGTTTCATATTGCTAAAGTATTTCAGGGTAATGGTGAAAAGTTTTTGGGGCCTGTTCTCATCGTATTAGGTTTAATCATGTTAGACCTTATCAAAATCAATTTTTTTAAGGGAAGTAGTCTCACAGACCGTTTATCAGAGCGTTTTAAAGATAAGGGAATGTTAGGCTCTTTTTTTATGGGAGCGTTGTTTGCGTTAGCTTTTTGTCCTTACAGTGGAGCTTTGTTTTTTGGGATGCTCATACCTTTGATGATTAGCTCAGAATTTGGCTTGTTAGTGCCTATTTTATTTTCACTTGGAACAGGTTTACCTGTAATTTTCTTTGCCTTTATTATTGCTTTTAGTTTTCAAAAGCTGGCTATTTATTTTAACGCTTTGACTAAAGTGGAAAAATGGATGCGAAAAATTGCTGGTCTTGCATTCCTTGCTACCGGAATCTATTATGTTTTTATATTTTTTCTATGATTTTTGTACTTTAATAATCTTCTGTAACTTTGGTAGCATACTGTTTTACAAAGCCTAATTAACTTTGTGTAAAATCATGAATTATGAAAATACTATTAGGGGGATTGTTTTTGATACTTTTAAGTTCTTGTCAAAGCAAAACTTCAGATTATCAAACCATCACAGGACCATTAACTTTAGAACAAGCCCGTGAAGCCCATCAATTGATGGTCACCCACTGCTATTTATGTCACAGTCCGAATGCTCCGGAACAGGAGGGGAGAATTGCTCCGCCGATGGTTGCTATAAAAGCCCATTATCAAAAGGAAACCGATTCTAGAGAAGATTTTATTCTTGGGGTGATTGCTTATGTGAACTATCCTTTGAAAGCAGTTTCTAAAATTCCCAACTCGGAAAATCGCTATGGGAAAATGCCCTATCAGCAATTTCCAGAGGGAGTGGTTGAAAACATTGCAATGTATTTATATGACTATCAAATCCAAGAACCTGATTGGTTTACGTCCTACTGGCAGGCAAATCACGGAAGTTGGGAACAAAAAGGTTTGATTTTAGACGAATCGGATACCCCCAAAACGCATGAAGAACTCGGATTGGAGTATGCCTTGAGCACTAAAACTTTATTAGGTAAAAACTTGATGGGAGCCATACAGACCAAGGGAACCTTGGCAGCATTGGAGTTTTGCAATATACAGGCGATTCCGCTCACCGATAGTATGTCGGTGAAGTATAATGCCCAAATCAAACGCGTTTCTGATAAAAATCGCAATCCTAATAACGCTGCCAATGCAGAGGAGTTAAAATACATACAACATTTTAAAAACATCATTGCCAAAAAGGCAGAGCCTAATCCAGTGGTTCTGGAATTCGAAAACCGTATTCAGTTTTATTACCCTATTACCACCAATACGATGTGTTTGCAGTGTCACGGAAAAAATGTGGCAGATGATGTTCGCCAACAAACTTTAAAATTATACCCGAAAGACCTAGCAGTGGACTATGATGAAAATGAAGTGCGTGGGATTTGGAGTATTCAGTTTGACAAAAAATAATTTTTCAGTTACTTTTGTCTATCTTATTACGAATGAAAACGTTAAAACTTTGTTTAGTGATTTAGAATTCCTATATTTGTTATTATTATAAAATTAAAACCTAATCCCATGAAAAAAATCGTTTCCCTTTTAGCCGTTGTTGCTTTTATGTTTTCTGTAGATGCTATGGCCAACGAGCCTAAAAATAAAGACAAGAAAAAGAAAGCTCAAACCGAGCAGACATCAAATGAGAATAAAGCTGAAGTGTCTACCGAAGAGAAAAAATCTTGCGGTGGTTCTGAAAAGAAAGCTTGTTGCTCAGCTAAGAAATCAGCTAGTTAATAACACATTTACTTCATATAAAAAGCCCGATTCGTCGGGCTTTTTTTTGTAAATTATAGAATAGTTATGGAAGAGTATTATGGTTTGTTCTTGTTTCTGGGGTTTATCGCTTTCTTTTTACTGAGTTTTTATGCCGTGAGATGGCATCATAAGTGGCGGAAAAAGCACATTATAAAGGAACAAGAACGAAAAGAACGTTCACAAGAATAAAACCTTACAAAGGACTATTATCAATAACCACTTTATAGGTTGGATCTTCCATGATGTTGACGTCTATGATAGCTTCAGCATTTTTTAGTAGATTGATACAGTCTTTACTTAAATGTCTTAGGTGAACCTCTTTGCCTTGCTTGGCATAGCGATGGGTGATGACGTTTACGGCTTCAATGGCAGACATATCAGCAATCCTACTTTCAGCAAAATCAATAATAACAGTCTGTGGATCATTGATAATATCAAATTTTTCACTAAATGCTTTTGTGGAACCAAAGAACAGTGGTCCAAAGATTTCATAATGCTTGACGCCTTCATCATCTACAAATTTTCTTGCTCTAATGCGTTTGGCATTTTCCCAAGAATAGGCCAAAGCTGCTAAAATAACACCAATCAAAACAGCAATCGCTAAGTTGTGGGTGATAGCAGTAATCAAAGTAACCAATACCATTACAATTACATCAGATTTAGGCATTTTTTTAAAAGTTTTCAAACTCGCCCATTCAAACGTTCCAATGGCAACCATAAACATCAGTCCGACCAATGCGGCCATAGGTAACATCTCTATCAAACTGGATCCAAACATGATAAACATCAATAAGACTACAGCAGCTACAATTCCTGAGAGCCTTGCCCTTGCACCATTAGAAATATTAATTAAACTTTGACCCAACATAGCACAGCCTCCCATTCCAGATAAAAATCCTGAGGCTATATTGGCAGCACCTTGGGCTACACATTCTCGGTTACTTCGACCTCGAGTTTCTGTAATCTCATCAATCAGGTTGAGTGATAGTAAGCTTTCAATTAACCCAACGCCTGCTACAATTGCAGCATAGGGAAGAATTAACATCAGAGATTCAAAAGTAAATGGAATCACTGGAATGGTTAAAGGTGGAAAGGAACCTTGAATAGTTTCACCCGGATTTAAGGTATCTACAACCGTTGTGGTTTCAATTCCAAAACCAATAACTATACCGGCAACAACCAAAATGGCTACCAATGAAGAAGGAACAACTTTTGTCAATTTAGGCAATCCCCAAATGATTAACATAGTCAACAAAACCAAGCCTAACATGGTTAAAAAAGCAGTTGTGTTAAGTAGTGTGCCGTCTTTTTCATAAAAACTTGGAAATTGAGCCATAAAAATGATGATGGCCAGCCCATTCACAAATCCAAACATAACAGGATGAGGTACCAATCGAATAAACTTCCCTAAGCGTAAGAAACCTGCTAATATCTGCATGAGACCTGCTAGAATTACAGTTGCAAAGACATACTGCAAGATGGTTTCAGGTGAGATATCTGGAAAAGTATTTCTCAATTCCAAAATCAAACCTACAAAGATAACGGCAATGGCTCCAGTAGCTCCAGAAATCATACCTGGGCGACCACCAAAAATGGCTGTGACTAATCCCATGACAAAAGCAGCATATAAACCAGTGAGTGGAGAAAATCCTGCAATCATAGCAAACGCAATAGCTTCCGGAACTAGTGCTAATGCAACAGTTATTCCCGAAAGCACTTCTATTTTGTAATCGACTTTTTGTCTTAAATCAAATAAATTAAATAATTGTTTCATTTTGATAAATAAGGGTTAAAGCAGGAAAAGTTCTTTTCCGCTTCATTAATAAAAATGTTGTAGTTGAGATTTACGACCTTATTTTAAGGCGGCGTAAGTTGAGTAGATGAAGAAGTTGTGTTTTTCATAACGGGTGCAAAAGTAATATTTTATAATCATTAAGCAAAATATAAAGGTTATGAAAAAGTTATTTAAGGTGTTTTATCGAGCACAATTCACACACAATTGGCTTTGTGGCATTATCAAAATTCGAGCTGGGGGAATGGGATTATGACACTTTAAACATTTTCCAAAATCGGTATCGCCAATTTTTTGAAGAACAAATTCAAGTTTCTCTAACTTTAATTCGGCTTGTTTCAAGGCAGCATTCATAGTGCTTTGGTTGTTGATGGCATCCATCCGGGAGACCCTTCCAATGGCATTTTCAGGTGCCAATGGTTTGGCCAAATCTCTATACATGTCAATCTTTTTTAGGGTTGATTGCATTTCTTTTTCAATGAATTCTTTCCATTGTTCTGGGGTAAGTGTTTCCATAGTAACGTTTTTTCAAATGTACTTTTTTTAATTGTAAACGTAATTAAGCACATATAGACATTAACCTTTATATCTAAAAAAATGTCACTTATTGTACTAGTAATGAGTTGTTAGCATGAAAATATGACGGAATTTTTTATTGTAAAAATGACAATTTGACTTTCGATTTCATACGGTATATTTTTTGTAATTTTTTAAACAAAATTAAATGATGTCCAACCTTAAAATTTTATTGTTATGACACTTGTAAAAACAAACAACAGATTAACGTTTCCATCGCTCATTGAAGAACTCTTCAAACCCGATTGGATGGGGGGCATGGAAAGAATGAACTTGAATGTTCCTGCGGTGAACATTAAAGAGACGGATACTTCCTATGTGGTTGAATTGGCTGCACCTGGAAAAAGAAAAGAAGATTTTAATATTGAATTAGAGGATAGTGTATTAACTATCTCTACTGAAACTAAGTCAGAAAAGGATGAGAAAGACAATGAGGGTAGATACACTCGTAGAGAGTTCAGCTATTCTTCCTTCAAAAGAGCGTTTACCTTGCCTGATACGGTCAATGATTTTGAAATCAATGCAAGTTATGAAAATGGAGTATTACATATTACTTTACCTAAAAAAGAGGAGGCTTTACCCAGACCTAAAAGAATGATTGAAATTGGTTAGGCCAATGTCAGAGTTTGAAAAGAACGCATCGGAGAAATCCGGTGCGTTTTTTATTTTAATTCGATTGTATCCAACATCAAAATGAAGGATTCATTTTTCTTATTGCCTATTAAAAAGGCAATTTCTTCAAAAGAATCGCTATTGAAATTTGCCATATTGAGACGTGTTCCACGAAAAGAGGGATATAAATCACGTAAAGGGATATTGATGGTTTCCCAATTCCCACTGGTTTTAAATTCAGTAATGTAGGAGTAGTAATTATTTACACGATCCTTGATTCGAAGTTGATACACTTTACCATCTCCTTTCACACGTAGGACAATTGAGCTTTTTTGAGCGGTTTTTATTTTTTTAGTCTCATACCGTACTGATGAAAAACCACCGTTATTTTCGGTAGAAACTTTTCCAGAAAATACTCCATGTCCTTCACTATTGATTGTGAAATTTCCATTAGACCTTCCTCCCATGACTACATCATCTACAATTTTCCAGTCACGAGGGTTGGAGTTGGTAGAAAAATCATAGAGGGTATCTGAATTCATAAAAGCAATAATTAAAAAGTACCATAACAATCTTATCATCATAATTTTTAACTAAGATAAGTGATTCTAAGGCACTTCAATATTGGTTTAACTTACCCTTTAGAGGTGATTAATCTTATGACCTCTTTAAAAATTTAAATGATTTATAAACGGTAGGCGGTAATTACGTTTTCACCGAGTGTATTTCTCCCAAAATTTATTAAAGTATCTGTTGTATTAATAGAATCAACACTTCCAGCAACATAGTAATAGGTTCGATTTCCAGCTGAAGTATTATTAATAATCACCATACCTTGTACCAAACTGTAAATTGAGCTACCGGGATAATTTCCGCTAATGTAAATTCCTCCAACAATATCGTTATTTAAATTCAATTGGGCTTGGGTTAAAGTGGCTTGATTTAAGGTGGTGAATGACGTTCGTAACCAAAAAGAACTATTATTTGGGGTTGCACCTGCCAGTTGTCTTCTCATGAGCATGGTC
Source organism: Flavobacterium sp. (assembly GCA_046293575.1). GTDB lineage: Bacteria > Bacteroidota > Bacteroidia > Flavobacteriales > Flavobacteriaceae > Flavobacterium. The sequence goes on from JBKBOP010000025.1 coordinate 11,333, forward strand.
ACATTCACCGCCCATCTTCCTGGGGGAAGTGTTATGGTACTTCCAGTATTTATGTAGTTAAATGTGTTGTAAGGTATACTGGCTCCTACACCAGAAATAACCCCAGTGATACTACTTATACTCATATCTCTCCATGTTGCAACACCAATTCCGTCTGATGTTAGTACTCTTCCATTAGCCTGAGTTCCGTCAGTTAAACGTAATGCTCCAGCTGTTGCATTGTTAATGTGTAGTCTTCGGGAGGGTGCTGTGGTTCCAATTCCTACATTTCCATTTCCCTGAATTCTCATTAATTCACTGGATGTAGTGGTGCTATTACCACAAAAAAATACATGACGGTCATTTATTCCAGCAATTTGATATCTAAGTGTATTACTATTAACCCCAAAACCGTAAAATTGATGATCATTGTCAACATTTTGCCATAATAAGATCTTTCTATTTTCAGTGTTATTTTGAAAGTGTAAAGGAGCAAATGGAGTAGTATTTCCAATTCCTACATTCCCCACATTGTTGATTCTCACTCTTTCTAATCCGTTTGTTGAAAAGGCTAAATTATCAGCTGCGGGTCTCCAAAAACCAGTGTCAATATCGCCATTCCATGAATAGGTGGGCAAGCCTTCTGTCCCATTGTCATAAGCTCTAAGCCGACCATTACTGGTGAAGCTAAAGCGTTGAATATTGTTGGTTCTCACCCGGAAATCCACATTGTTTCGAGTGCCAATGTAGTTATTATCTGGATTGATGTCAAAATTCCCAAAAATAGTCCAATCTCTTCCATCTCCACCCACAGCCAGCCATCTCACGCCATTCCAATAGTAAAAACCAGGTACTACACTATTAATTCCGGTTCCTGCAGTTGCAGTATTGTATATTAAAGTAGAAACAACTAAAGTCCCACCTTGGGGGTTAAGTACCGAAACTTCATCAATAGCAGAGGTCAAAGCGATGCGAGGAATTAAAACTCCCGCTTCATCAGCGTCAATTTCAAGTGCTGCATTTGGAGTTGTTGTATTGACTCCCACTTGTGCTTGAATATATCCAAAGGATAACAGAAAAGTGATTAAAAGGGTTCTCATAATTATACTTTTTTAAAGGTTATTTTTTTTAAATGTTTTTTATGATGTGTAATAATAATTTCATAGTCTCCAACATGTAAATCCTTAATTTCAATATAGATTTTTTGTGTGGGGACCTCTGAAATGCTTCCTTTGTAGTGGTATTTATTTATGAAAGACATTTTAAATATTTATGTAACAAAAATAGGAGTCCATTCAATGGACCCCTATGTGGTATGTAACAAACTGTTGTAACTATGTAACGTTATTTCATTTTCATTGTTTTCAAGTGTACTCACTTGGACTTACGCCAAATCTTTCTTTAAAACATTTAGAAAAATAGGATACATCATTAAACCCAACACTGTAGGCAATTTCAGAAATGGATATAGTTTCTTTTTTAAGTAATTCTAGAGCTATAGTAAGCCTTTCATTCCTAATAAATTCTGTGGCCGTAACACCTAGTAGGGATTTTAATTTTCGGTGTAACTGCATTCTACTCATACCAATTTGCTTAGCAAACTCTTCCGCTGTAAAATCTGGATTGGTAATATGTATGTTAATAATATTTTGAAGTTTTTCAAGAAATTTTTCATCAACAGAATTGATAAAAATGTCAACTGGCTTTAAAATTAACTCTTGACTGTAACGAAGTTGAAGTTTTTTTCGTTCAATGATAAGGCCTCTCACAGTTTCTTTTAAAATTTCATGGTTAAAAGGTTTCGTTAAAAAGGCATCAGCCATACTTTTTAAACCTTCTAGATGAGTTGCATCTGAATTCTTGGCTGTTAGAAGTAATACGGGAATAAATGAGGTTAATTCATGAGATTTAATGGCCTTTGTGAACGAAAATCCATCCATTTGAGGCATCATAACGTCTGAGATAATACAATCAGGTATTTCTTTTTGAGCCATTTTAATAGCTTGTTCACCATTTGCGGCTTCAAGTATTTTGTAGGCATCTGAAAAAAGTTCGCTTAAAATCTTTCGGATTTCAGTGTGGTCATCAACAATTAATAAAATGGGCATGTCTTGCTCCTCAAAATTGTCATTACTATATGCGATATTCACTTTTGTATCATCTTGATTTTTAGCCCTCAATGGAAGGGTAACTTCAAATGTCAAAACGTTGTTTTCTAGGTGGGTCTGAATCTTACCTTCATATAAATCAATTAATTCTTTAACTAATGATAATCCAATACCAGCACCAGCAAGAGATTGAGAATCTTGATAAAATCGCTCAAAGATTTTTGGCACTTCTTCTTGTTTTAATCTCACTCCTGAATTTGAAATGGTTAGATGTAAAATGTTCTTCTCAGTATATGTCTTGATTTTAATAGTTTCATGAATAGGTGTATATTTTAAAGCATTAGAGAGTAAATTGGATATAATTTTCTGAAGAACGTCTTTGTCAAACAAATGGTTCTCATGACTCTTTTGAATGTTTGATTGAAAGATTTGACTATTTTCTTTTGCTTGAAATTCGAATGGTTCAATGAGAGCACTTATAAATGCAGTAATATTTCCTTCTTTGTAAATCAATTTTAAAGATTTATTATCAAGTTTTGAAAGTTCTAAAAGTTGATCAACAAGTTCCAGCATTCTATTGGTGTTACTATCAATTAGATCAAGCTTTTTCTTCTGTTCTTCTTCTTTAACGGAAACTTGAAGCAGCTGAACCGGACTCTTAATTAACGTTAGTGGTGTTCTAAATTCATGGGAGATATTGGCAAAGAATTTCGATTTTAATTCATTGAGTTCATTAATTTTTTCAGCAGTTTTAATTTTATTTCGGTAAATGAAAAAAATACTCATTCCAATAATACCTATAACAATCATCACACCAACGTATAAATACTTTTGTTTTTTTGCAAGTTCGTTTTCAGCAGAGAGTAATTTGATTTCTTGTTCTTTTTTTTCAGTATTGTATTTTTTTTCAAGCTCAAAGAAATTATCCTTTTCAATTCTTTTTTGATAATGAACTTCAATCGAATCCAAAACCATTGAAAGTTGAGCTGCTTTTTCAAATTCTTTGTTTTTGAATAAGATTTTAAAATGGTTTTTTAAAACATGAATTTTTTCTTTTTGAAGAGGTAAGTTTTTGATTATTTCATATGCTTTTGTACTTGATGCAAGTGCCCCTTCATAATCTTTAGTTGCATATTGAATTTTTGATTTTAGAGCATAACTCTTACTAAGACGAATCAAATCGTTTGATTTTTCATAAAAATCAAATACTTTTTCTATTTCTTCATTCGCAAGATTATGTTTCCCAAGTTTATAGAAAGCTAAACTTCTGAATAGTAAAGCTCCGTTAACACGATGCCCATCATTTATTTTTTCAAAAAAAACATAAGGTGTGTCGATAAGTTTCAAACCTTTTTCAACATCATTTAATTCAATTTCATTAATGGCTTGATTCAGTAATACATTATTTATGGCGATGTCATTTCCGCTTTTTTTAGCAAAAAGAAGTGCATCTTCAAAATATTTTTTAGATTGTTTGTAAATATTTAATTCTCTGTAAGATCGAGCAATATCACTATAAATTCCAGTATTGTAAATAAAATAATTTGGGTCAGACTCGTTATTGTAATTTTTCGCATCCAAGAGCGTTTCAATACTTTTTTTTAAATATCCTTGGTTGTAATAACACATACCTAATAGGTAATAGGTTTCTGTTATTATTATTGAATCATTTTCAATTTTGTATTCATTAACCAACTCATTTAAAAAATTTTCAACCTCTTCATTCTTATTCATATCCATTAAAAATGAAGCTATGTAAGAGTTTGTAACTTTAATATTTTGCCAATCGTTATTTTTTCGAGCCATCAGATTAGCTTTTTCCATGTTTGAAACGGCCTTATCTAGGTTCCCAAAAAAGGATTGATAAATAGCGTCATACTTTAATCCTAACGTTTCACATTTTAAACAGTTTTCATTTTTGTTAAGTGCAATAAGACTATCAATGTAAGGTCTGGAAGCTTTTTGATCTTTATAGATTAGACTCTCAAGGATTATTTCAATTTTTTCTGCTTTGGAGACCAGTCCAGCTTGATCTTTACTTTTCTGAGCAAAAAGAATTTGTGAGCTCAAAATCGAAACAAGGAAAATAAGTAAAAATCGAACCATCTTCAATACATTTAATGTTGTAAAATAAGGCTTTATTTTTAAAAGTACTTTTTAAAATATGTAACTAATTTAGGTTACGTAAACTGAATACTAATTAATTTTTACTGAGACTGCTCAAATTATTAGTAGCTATTGAAACATTTTAATCTGTTAAAAAACAAAACCAAACTAAGAGTTGAAATTACACTTTCTCCTGCAACGCCTTAATCTCATCCCTCAACTTAGCCGCTTGGATAAAATCTAATTCTTTGGCTGCTTTTTCCATCAATTTTCGCTTTTCGCGAATGCGTTTGTCTGTTTCTTCCTTCGTTAAGTATTCTGTTACAGGTTCAGCTGCCGTCAATATAGTGGGGTCAGTAGCATAGTTTCCTGACATTTTGGCCAACGGATTTTCAATAGATTTGATGAGTGCCGTAGGTTTTAGGTTGTGGTTTTTGTTATAAGCCATTTGCTTTTCCCTACGATAATTCGTCTCATCGATGGTTTTTTGCATGGAGGCAGTTACTTTGTCAGCATACATAATCGCTTTTCCATTCACATTTCTAGCGGCTCGTCCCACCGTTTGCGTGAGAGAACGATGACTTCTCAAAAATCCTTCTTTATCAGCATCTAAAATGGCCACTAACGATACCTCAGGCAAGTCCAAACCTTCTCGTAATAAATTCACCCCAATGAGTACATCAAACAATCCTTTACGTAAGTCTTGCATGATTTCAACTCGTTCTAAGGTGTCCACATCAGAATGAATATACCGACAGCGTATAGATACCTTAGTTAAATATTTAGTTAGCTCTTCTGCCATACGTTTTGTTAGCGTAGTGACTAGTACCCGTTCATCAGCTTCACATCGCAGTTGAATCTCCTCAATCAAGTCGTCAATTTGATTTAAACTAGGCCTAATTTCAATGACGGGGTCTAATAAGCCCGTGGGACGTATCACTTGTTCCACATACACCCCATCACATTTTTGCAATTCATAATCCGCCGGTGTTGCCGAAACATAAATGACTTGGTTTTGCATACTTTCAAATTCTTCAAATTTCAGCGGACGGTTGTCCATCGCTGCCGGTAATCTAAAACCAAATTCCACCAAGTTTTCTTTTCTGCTTCGGTCGCCGCCATACATGGCGTGTACTTGTGAGAGCGTAACGTGACTTTCATCCACTACCATAAGAAAATCATCTGGGAAATAATCTAATAAACAAAAGGGTCTGGTTCCCGGAGCTCTTCCGTCTAAGTATCTAGAATAGTTTTCAATCCCTGAACAGTATCCCAACTCACGAATCATTTCCAAATCAAAATTGGTGCGTTCTTCCAGTCGTTTAGCTTCTAAATGTTTACCAATTTCTTTGAAATAGTCTACTTGTTTAACCATGTCCTGCTGGATTTCCCAAATGGCATTTTGAAGGATGTCGGGAGAAGTCACAAACATATTGGCAGGATAGATATTCAATTTGGAGAATTTCTCCAACACTTTCATCGATTTAGGGTCAAAGGCTTCGATATCTTCAATTTCATCTCCAAAAAAGTGAATTCTATAAGGGTCATCCGCATAACTTGGAAATACATCTACGGTATCTCCTTTGATTCTAAAAGTTCCGGGTAAAAATTCTGCCTCGGTTCTGGAATACAAGCTTTGCACCAATCGGTGTAATAATTGAGTGCGAGAAATAATCTGATCCCGTTCAATGGAGATGACATTTTTTTGAAATTCCACTGGGTTTCCAATACCATAAAGACAAGAAACGGAAGCGACTACCAAAATATCTCTCCGACCTGAGAGTAGGGAAGAAGTGGTACTTAACCTTAGTTTTTCAAGTTCGTCATTAATGGAAAGGTCTTTCTCTATGTAGGTTCCCGTGACAGGTAGGTAAGCTTCTGGTTGGTAATAATCATAATACGATACAAAATATTGCACCGAATTATTGGGAAAAAACTGCTTGAACTCCGAATATAATTGAGCTGCCAATGTCTTGTTATGAGCCAATACCAAAGTGGGTTTTTGAACTTCCTGAATAACATTAGCCACAGTAAAAGTTTTACCCGAACCGGTCACACCCAACAAGGTTTGGTATTTTTCACCTACTTGAATGGCCTCAGCTAATTTTGCAATGGCACTGGGCTGATCTCCTGTAGGTTTGTAGTCTGATATGACCTGAAATTTCATAAAGTTTTTAGTAAAAGATACTTGTAAAGATACGCCAAAACGAGCGGTAACCAAAATAAAAAACCGAAGCGATAGGCCTCGGTTTCTTAAATTAAATAGTTAAATTACTTCAAACTCCCCACCATATCTTCCGGTTTTACCCAGGCATCAAAGTCTTCTGCACTAACATACCCTAAGCGAACCGCTTCCTGTTTTAAAGTAGTTCCATTTTTATGAGCGGTTTGAGCAATTTCTGCTGCTTTATAATATCCAATTTTGGTATTTAAAGCGGTCACCAGCATAAGAGAATTATCGACCAACTCTTTGATACGTTCATAGTTGGGTTCAATACCACTTGCACAATGTTCGTCAAACGATACACAGGCATCACCCAACAAAATGGCAGATTGCAAGAAATTAGCAGCCAAAAGTGGTTTGAAAACGTTGAGTTCATAATGACCTTGAGTGCCACCAATAGTGATGGCAACATCATTCCCCATTACTTGAGCACAAACCATAGTCAAGGCTTCACATTGGGTGGGATTTACTTTTCCTGGCATAATCGAAGAACCTGGTTCGTTTTCAGGGATAAGGATTTCTCCAATTCCTGAACGCGGACCTGAGGCCATCATTCGTATATCGTTGGCAATTTTATTTAAGGAAACAGCCAACATTTTCAAAGCTCCATGGGTTTCAACAATGGCATCATGGGCAGCTAGGGCTTCAAATTTATTTGCAGCTGTCACAAATGGAAGCCCTGTAAATGCAGCGATGTATTCGGCTACTTTCACATCATAGCCATCAGGAGCATTCAAGCCTGTACCCACTGCTGTTCCTCCCAAGGCTAACTCTGAAAGATGTTCTAAGGTATTTTTTAAGGCTTTTAGTCCGTGATCTAATTGTGAAACATAACCCGAAAATTCCTGACCCAAGGTCAGGGGAGTGGCGTCCATCAAGTGGGTTCTTCCAATTTTCACTACATGTTTAAACGTTTCCGCTTTGGCATGTAACGTATTTCGAAGTTGGGTTACTCCAGGTATGGTTTTCTCTGCTATAGCTTTGTAAGCTGCTATGTGCATTCCAGTAGGGTAGGTGTCGTTAGATGATTGCGATTTATTCACATCATCGTTGGCTTTTACAACGGGTTCACCTTCTCCAATATTAAATCCAGCCAAAACTTGTGAACGATTGGCCACTACTTCATTCACATTCATATTACTTTGTGTTCCCGAACCAGTCTGCCAAATCACCAATGGAAATTGATCGTCCAATTTCCCAGCGAGAATTTCATCACACACTTGGGCAATAGCATCACGTTTTTCAGTTGATAAAACACCTAAATCGCAATTGGCATAAGCAGCAGCTTTTTTAAGAAAGGCAAATCCCTCGATGATTTCTTTAGGCATAGACCCAGGAGTACCAATTTTAAAATTGTTTCGAGAACGTTCGGTTTGTGCTCCCCAATATTTGTCGGCTGGTACTTGTACTTCACCCATGGTGTCTTTTTCAATACGATAGTTCATGTTTTTAGATATTAGTGATTAAATTTTAGTGCTTAGTAATTAGTACTTAGTAATTATTGCATAGTGCTTGGTTTTCTACTTTATGGTAACATTCCCAACTCCTGTCACCCTGAGCCTGTCGAAGGGCAACTCCATCTTCCATCTCCCAACTCCTGTCACCCTGAGCCTGTCGAAGGGCCATCTCCCATCTTCCTTGCAAAATTAGTTATTAACAACCCTATTTGAAAATTAATTTCAGTCAATATTGATAAAATGGTATAGTTCCCGTATATTTGTAAACGAATTCGAAAATTCCGGAAACCATGTTTGAATTTCAACAGTATCTTGGCTTTATTGCTTTCTTAACCATCCTAACTATGGGCTTTTGGTTAATGATTTTCCTTATTGGATTTGTTCATTACTGGGCCGGTGGTGCAATCATTGAATTGCTTAAGGAAAAGAGAGCAAAAAGAAATCAAGAAAAAGATGATCAGTCGGCTTAACTAGTTAAATTGATTGAAAAAAAAGGGAAGCATTTGCTTCCCTTTTTTTGTTACGTATTATCCCATTGGAAAATCACCATCGTCACCATTTTCTCTTGGTCTTCTTTGTCTTTCACGCTCTCTTTCATTGGGAGCTTTGTTGAATCGATAGGTAAAGGATAGCGTTGCAGAACGCACTCTCCATTGCATTTCATTATAGGAATTTACATTTGGTAATTCGGTTTCAAATATTCTTTTTCTAGAATTGAATACATCACTAACATTGAAGGCAATAGTTCCTTTGTCTTTTAAGACATCTTTACTAAAGGCAAGATTCATCGCAAAAATTCCCAACGAACGACCTTGAGCATTGGTTTGGGGTGCATTATATGTTGCATTGGTTTGCCAGTCAATTTTACCGGGTAAAGTGATTTTAGAGTTAATACGTGCAAACCAAGAGTAAGCCACGTTGTCAAAATTTTGAGTAATCGTTTCGCCGCTAATGATACTTACATAAGTGAAATCACCTAGGGTTTCATTTCTAAAGAAATTAAAATTACCATTCAATCTCCACCACTTATAAGGACTGTAATTCAATGTAAATTCAAAACCAAAATTACTGGCCGTTGCTAGGTTAAAAGGCGATGCAATAATAACGGGAATGTCCTCAATAACGGCACCACTTTCTCTTCGAACAAATTGGAAAACATCGTTGGTAATTCTATAGTACATAGAGGTGTTAAGCGTGAGTTTTTTCCAACGCTTTAAATAACCAATATCAAAGGCATCGGTCATGGCTGGATCTAAGTCTGGATTACCTTGAAAGATGTTGATGTTACTGGTAATACCATTAAATGGATTTAAAAAGCGACCTCTCGGTCGAGAAATTCTTCTACTATAACTAAGGGATACGCTACTTTCATTTGAAATTTCATATGCCACAAAAGCACTTGGGAAAAAGTTATTGTATCGCTTTTTGTTGAATTCTTCTGTTGTTAAAAAATTAACGTCAATATTAGAATCTTCCCATCGTAACCCAGCTAAATAAGAAAATTTATTTTTCTTCCAACCAATCTGTGAATACAAAGCATTTACAAATTCGTTGTATTCAAAAATATTATTAAAAAAAGGATTATCACCAAAGTCAGTAGATTCTACATTAAAATCACTTATAGATTTCAAGAAATCTCCTTTATAACCGGTTTCAAATTGAAATCCTTCACCAAAAGGTAATATGTAGTCCAATTGAGCCGACTGCCGATTACTTTTTTGATAATTTTCAGTGGTTTCTATTCTTGGGTCTACAGTACTGTTCAAAATTTGATCTATTATCTCAGAATCACTGTTTCTTGAATTTTGCGAAAAGGAAACATCAATAAAAAGTTGATGACCTTCGCGTTTGAATTTTTTAAGTAAATTGGAAGAATACTCAAGATTTTTTCTCTTGTTATTTTCATCGTTAAAACGATTTCTCAAAAACTGAAAATTTCGATTAGCATCGTAATTGAAAAAATTGACATTTTCATCTGAGTCTCCAACATTTCTACTCATAGAAATGGCATTAGTCCAAGTGGTTGTTTCATCTAAAAACCATTCAAATCCAAAATTGGAATTAAAACCATCATTAATTCGCTCACTTTCGCGTCTTTCATCAATGAAGTTTCTGGTAGAACCATCAGTGTTAAAATATTCTGCATCCATTAAACCTCTACCAGGACTGTTTCTATAACTGTAACCTGTAGTGGTGAATAAATTAAACTTTTCAGTTTTGTAATTTAGATTTAGACTAACCCCATGGTTATCTGGAATACCAGTGTTGAGAATAACAACACCATTCACCCCTTGATTTTTTCCTTTTTTAAGAATGATATTCAAAATACCGCCGCCCCCTTCGGCATCATATCGAGCAGACGGATTAGTAATTACCTCCACTTTTTCAATGGAATCGGCAGGAAGTAATTTAAGTGCCTCGGCAATATTAATCGCTGCTAATCCAGAAGGACGACCGTCAATTAGAATTCTAACGTTTTCATTACCTCTCAAGCTTACATTTCCTTCTGTATCCACAGAAACAGAGGGAATATTATCAAGAACATCACTCACGGTACCACCTTTCACCATTAAGTCTTGACCAACATTATACACCTTTTTATCAAGTTTTAATTCCACAGAGGTTCTTTCTGCTCGCAACTCAACCCCTTCCAACATCATAGATTC
>JBKBOP010000026.1:0-21801 GCA_046293575.1 Flavobacterium sp.
AAAGTATCGGATAACATGAGAGCTACGGCTAATGTAGAGGCACTTCAGATGGCTTTGAGTCAATATAAGGCTCCAAAAATCCATCATTCGGACAGAGGAAGTCAGTATATCTACAGTGAATATATCAAGATTTTAAAAGATCAGGGAACAAGAATAAGTATGGCACTTTCGGCACAAGATAATGCTTATGCAGAGAGAATAAACAAAACCATTAAAGAAGAATACCTGGATTACTGGAAGCCAAAATCATTTAAAGAACTGATAAAAAGGGTAGATGAAGCCGTGCAAAACTATAATCATAAACGCATTCATGCACACTTAAACAGAACAACGCCAATCAATTTTTATAAACTATGTCAAACTAAAGAATTTAAAAGGCCTGTTATAGAGATGTATAACTATGATTCCGGCTAAAAAACATAAAAGTTATCTCCGAAAATTTTTTAGTCTGTAAAGGGACTAAAATTTTCAGAATAACTTTTATTTTAGACCTGTGATTAATTAAAACAATTAGTAAAAAACGGTCAACCTATTTTAGGGATTAACAATTTGAAGTATTACATCATCATTCCGGCTCATAATGAAGGGCGTTTTATGGAAACCACCCTACAGTCTTTGGTAAACCAAACCGTCAGGCCTTATAGAATTGTGGTTATTGATGATCATTCAACTGACAATACTTATTCCATTGCACATGCCTTTTCAGAAAAATATCCTTTCGTCTCAGTAATCAAAAACATTTCCGAAAGCCAACATGAACCCGGCAGCAAAGTCATACGGGCTTTTTTAAAAGGTTTAAAAACACTTGATAGTGATTACGATTTCATCGTTAAAGCCGATGCAGACCTTATTTTTCCAGACAATTATTTTGAAACCATCATGCAGCATTTTGAGGCAGATGAAAAAGTGGGCATGGCAGGCGGTTTTGCTTATATCGAAAAAAACAGCAACTGGGTTTTGGAAAGTCTAACCGGAAAAGACCACATAAGAGGTGCATTTAAAGCGTATCGGAAGGAGTGTTTTAAAGATATTGGCGGGCTTCAACCAGCAATGGGTTGGGATACTTTGGATGAACTCTTGGCTTTGTACCACGGATGGAAAATTAAAACTGATGAATCCCTTAAAGTCAAACATCTTAAACCCACGGGAGCAAATTATAACCGAAGTGCAGGCAAAAAACAAGGTGTCGCCTTCTACAGTTTAGGTTATGGTTTTCTTTTAACGATGATTGCATCCTTGAAATTAGCTTTTAAGAAAAAGAAAATAGTGTTTTTTTTGGATTACGTTAGAGGATATTTTTCAGCGTATTTAAGGAAAACTCCAAAATTGGTAAACCACAAACAAGAGAAATTCATTCGAAAGTATCGTTGGAAAAAAATACTTGAGAAATTCCTTTGATTTTATTTGTTCTTAGACGGATTTTGTCTAGTATCAAAAATTCGATTAATATAAATTTTATCTTTTCCTTCTCGATACGTTATTTTACAATGATGGACGATAAGTTTTCTATAGTTTCGTTTTAAATGAGAAAAAGCTTCATCAACGCTGCCAATTTTTGAAAAGTCATACGTCTCATTTTCTAAAATTTCTGTTTGATTTTTAATTTTCAAAGCTATTTGAATGGCCTTATCAAATCCATAAAGCTGTATGTTAAAGCGGGTAATTTTCTCTAAATCTTTTACGACTCTAGATGTCCAATAGACAGGTTTAATTACTCTTTCCAACTTTTAATAATTGATTCAACTTCATCCAAGCTGTGTATTTTACCCTCTTGGATGTCTTTCTCTGATTCAATAATCATTTTTTCCTGCTCTTTCATCTTCAAAAAAGTCTTAGTAAATGTATAAAATTCAGAGACTAAGGAGCTATCTACTTGATCAATAATTTTGTGTAATTCTTTTTTTTGTTCAACTGCTTTCATAGCTTAACTTTTTGATACAAACAAAGTTACTATTTTTTAAGCAACTTTCGTTTGATTTTAATCTTACTTTTACCCTAAACTTTACCTATTTTTGTCACATGTTGAAAATGCTCACCCATATCGGGAAATACTTCCTGATGATTAAAGAAGTGTTCATCAAGCCCACCAAATGGAGCATGATGAAACAATTAATCCTAAAAGAAATTGATGATTTAATCATTGGTTCTCTTGGTATTGTTGCTTTTATTTCCTTTTTTGTGGGAGGGGTCGTTGCGATTCAAACCGCATTAAATCTAAACAACCCGTTGATACCAAAATACCTCATCGGTTTTGCAACACGCCAATCGGTCATCTTAGAATTTGCTCCTACTTTTATTTCGATCATTATGGCGGGGAAAATGGGGTCCTTTATCACCTCAAGTATTGGCACTATGAGAGTAACAGAACAAATTGATGCTTTGGAAGTAATGGGAGTCAATTCACTCAACTATTTAGTATTCCCAAAAATGGTTGCTCTTACCCTTTATCCTTTTGTGATTGGTTTGAGTATGTTTCTAGGTATTTTGGGTGGCTGGATTGCTGGGGTATATGGCGGTTTTCTTTCCAGCGATGAATTCATCCTTGGTTTACAGGATGATTTTAATCCATTTCATATTAGGTATGCCTTTATTAAAACCTTAGTGTTTGCATTTATTTTAGCAACCATTCCCTCCTATCACGGATATTATATGAAAGGTGGTGCTTTAGAAGTTGGGAAAGCCAGTACGGTTTCCTTTGTCTGGACCTCTGTAGGGATTATTTCAACCAACTATATTTTAACCCAATTGTTACTCAGCAAATGATAGAAATAAAAGACATCAAAAAATCATTTGACGAGACCATGGTGCTCAAAGGTATTTCATCTGTTTTTGAAACTGGAAAGACCAACTTGATTATCGGTCAATCAGGATCGGGAAAAACAGTTTTGCTAAAATCATTACTTGGTATTCATACTCCAGAAGAGGGAACCATTGATTTTGATGGAAGAATTTATTCTGAAATGACTCCGGCAGAAAAAAGAGAATTACGCACAGAAATTGGGATGGTGTTCCAAGGAAGTGCCTTGTTTGACAGTATGACCGTTGAGGAAAATGTAGGCTTCCCATTAAAAATGTTTAGTGCTAAATCTGCGTCAGAAATCCGAGAACGAGTTAATATTGTTTTAGACCGTGTAAATTTAGTTGACGCTAATACTAAAAAACCTGCTGAAATATCTGGAGGTATGCAAAAACGGGTAGCCATTGCCAGAGCTATTGTTAATAATCCGAAGTATTTATTTTGCGACGAACCCAATTCAGGTCTTGATCCTAAAACAGCCATCGTGATAGACAATCTTATTCAAGAAATCACAGAAGAGTACAATATTACCACAGTGATTAACACCCATGACATGAATTCTGTAATGGAAATTGGGGAACGCATTATCTTTTTGAAAGACGGTTTAAAAGCTTGGGAAGGCACAAAGAAAGATATTTTCAGAACCGACAATGAAGCCATTGTAGATTTTGTTTACTCCTCTGATCTTTTCAAAAAAATCAGAAAAGCTCAGAACAAAGAATCTAAATAGACTATTTTCGTTTGAAGAGTTTTCCAATCATTTTTCTAACATCATCCAATCGTTCCAAATTTTCAGTAAAAGTTTCTAGTGCCGCAGGGTTTTTAAGGTCCATTTTGTTATCGGCACCAGGCTGCAAAGGGTATACTAAAACCACATTATTTTTGTCAAAATACTTATTCATATAACCTGGCACATTTTGCATCATAGAATTATAAGAAAGATGTGTTTTGCGACTCATCACGACTACAAAAGCATCATCTTTTATAATATTTCTTGAAAGAATTAAAAAATCATCCCAATCTGAAAACAAATTAAATTCAGCTTCAACAGGGTGTTTTGAGTGAATATCTTTTATTAAATTGATGGTCGTTTCAGAGCCATAAAAAACTATTTTAGAACTCGTGTTTTTTCCTAAATTCCATATTTTTAACAACCAAAACGGAAAGCCCATCTCACGCTCAGCCCTCTCGGGAATTACCACCATATAACGTTTTACTGTTGATATAGGCTGTACCGCTTTATAAATAAAAGTAGTGGTTTGGCATTTACTCAAAACACCATCTGTTAGCGGCCCATATAAGCTATCCGTAGTTCCCAAAGATTCCGTTTGTCCTAAAATGATGTCTGTAATTTTTTTCTCCTTCACAATTCCAGTAATTCCATTGAGAATGTTTAAATCATAACGCGTCAGCATATTCAACTGATTGTCTGTTGCAGCAGCTACCACTGCAGCTTTATCAACTAACTTTTTTGCTTTGGTTTCTGCTCCTGAACTTGCGTTATTATTCAATACATTTAAAGCAAAAAGTCCTGATTTATTTTTCTTCGACTTGATCGTTACTGCCAGATTCACTAATTCCTCAACAGTTTCAATGGACTTCATAGGAATGAGAATTTTTTCATCTGATTCATTATTTGAATCCTCTTCATTGTCATCATCCTGTTCCCTCAAAGCTATATTGTAGGCACCCTTTTGAGCCACAAAAGAAGCCACTGTACAAGTGATTAAAATCATTAAAATCGTTCCATTCAAAACACTTTCACTTAATAATCGATTCGGGGTCCTTATATCTGCTAGCACACCCTGTTCAAATCTCATTTGGCTTTTGTCACTCAATTTAAATTCACCTTCCGCTGGAGCGTTATTCACAAGAGCTATGCTTCCCAAAACAGGATAATCTCCCTTTTTCAATTCATTAAACACCAACTCAGCATTTCCCTCTGTGGTTAACTTATTGTTTTTCAGATGAATTTCTCTGTATTCTTTAACATTATTATATCCCGTGATAATATTAAAACCAACTAAAACTGCGGCTAGTGTTGCAGCCGCCTGGGCATTGCTTAATCCAAAAATCAAACGTCTTTCATCTCTTGAATAACCAAAAACTTTTTGAGTAATCCAAGCAGGAATGTATTTTCCAACCATCGCACAAGCTGTCATCACTCCAGCTACCATCAGTGTATCTGTACTTTTTATAAAAGCTTTATAATCTATAAGCATACCAACTCCAATCAAAAAGAAAGGAATAAACAAAGCATTCCCCACAAATTCAATGCGGTTCATTAACGGAGACGTATGAGGAATCAATCTATTGAGAGCTAAACCCGCCAAGAACGCCCCAATAATGGCTTCGATACCGGCTAATTCAGCTAGGGTACAACCCAAAAACACCATGGCCAGCACAAAAATATATTGTGAAATATTATCGTCAAATCGTTTAAAAAACCAACGTCCGATAATAGGAAATAACAACATAACTACCAATGCAAAAACAACGACAGACACTCCCAGACGAATCCAAAACTCTTCGTTGATTTCTCCCACTTGCATCCCAGCGATAACCGCAAGTACTAGAAGTGCGAGTGTATCTGTAATCATCGTTCCGCCCACAGTGATATTCACAGCTCTATTTTTTGCTACTCCCAATTTACTAATAATGGGATAAGCAATCAAAGTGTGTGACGCAAACATACTAGCTAATAAAACAGACGTTGGCAAAGAAAATCCTAATATGTAATATCCTGCCAAGGTTCCAATCGTCATGGGAATGGAAAAGGTCAGTAATCCAAAAACCAAACTTTTGGCACTATTCTTTTTAAATTCTGCTAAATCAATTTCCAATCCAGCTAAGAACATGATATACTGCAATCCTACAGTACCAAAAAGGATGATACTCATATCTCTTGCAATAAGGTTAAAGCCGTTTGGTCCGATTAAGGCTCCAGCAATAATCAACCCTATCAAATGAGGAATTCTAAGTTTGTTTAATAAAATAGGAGCAAATAATATGATGAACAGTATTAATGAAAACAATAACACTGGGTTTTTGAATGGCAAACTGAAATCAATTCCAAGTAAGAATATCATAAAAAATTTAATTTTGATAAATTTTAATTTTATCTGACTGTAATTTTACTTTAAGCCAAGCTTGAATTCTCTTTAATTCTTGGTCTTTGTTTTTTTCACTGATTCCATTTCTCCATTGTATATAAAAAACAGGAATAGTATCATACGTTTTGAAATCAGTTTCAATCATTTTAGCAAAACTAAATTTTTGAATGTTAGAATAGTTAATTTTAACCTCTTTTGCAATTTGATCAAATGGAACTCTACTTTTATCAGTAATATTTATCTGCTTTTGAAGGTCTAAAATATCACGTTCTTGTTTATTTAAAAGTTCGTCTTTTTTGTTTAATAATTGTTGTGTGGTCAAATAGGTCTTTTCAATTTGATCTAGTTTAGACTGAGTTTCAAGACTTTCTGCGTTTTGAGTAATATCAAAAATAACATTTTCATAACCTTGATTCTCCAAACTACTTTTCCAATCTTCAACAACTTCATTTGAAATTGATTTACCTATAGTTGCGAACGAAATCGTTTTTGATTTAATATCTATTTTTTTATCTAATACAACCATATCATATTGAGACTTAAAATCACTAATTAGCTTTTCTGCCTTTTGTTCAAAATCAGATTTCTTGTAAAGCTCATAAAACATGTAAATACTTGGTACTATGATGGCAAAAGAAACTAAATACACCAATTGCGAAATTCTTTTTCTCTTGGATTGATTTACATATTCCACTACTGGAAATTGCAAAAACCTTACTACGGCAAAAGTAGCCAAGGCAATGAAAATAGTGTTGATAGTAAATAAAAATAATGCACCTCCAAAAAAATCCCATTTTTGAGTAGCTAATCCATATCCAGCTGTACATAAAGGCGGCATTAAGGCAGTAGCAATGGCTACACCTGCAATGGTGTTAAACTGTTTGGTTCTTCTACTCAAAGCAACGATCAACGCCAATCCCCCCGCAAAGGCAATGATAACATCTCTAACATCTGGATAGGTTCTGGCTCTTAGTTCAGGAGTTTCATTCTGGAAAATTGGAATACTAAAAAACAAAAAGGAAGTAATGAGTCCTAATGAAACCATTACGCCAAAATTTTTGATTGCCCTTCTCATTAAATCCATGTCATTGATACCTAATGACATGCCAAGACCTAGAATAGGTCCCATTAAAGGAGAAATTAACATCGCTCCAATAACCACAGCTGTTGAACTCGTATTAAGACCTGCAGAAGCTATTAGGATTGAAAAGATAAGAACCCATGCCGCCTGACCTTTCATCGAAATTCCCGACTTAACTTCTTCTATTGTTGCCTCACGATTGGTATCTTCACTAATGTCAAGAATATCCTTGAGATATAAATTAATAGCTATAACGAGTCTTTTAGTTGATCTTGTTTCCTTAGCCATGAATTCTATTTGATATTTTGAATAATGTTTTTAATTTCTTGTTCATCTGATTTTGGAATTATTAATAAAGCATTTTCAGTTTCGACAACAATGTAATTATTTATACCTTTCAAAATTACCGTTTTATGGTTTGCTGTTCTTATAATATTACCGTTGGATTCCTCTGTATAGACATTTGCATTCACAATGGCGTTTGAAGAATTATCTTTTGGCAATTTATCATATAAAGATCCCCATGTGCCTAAATCATTCCAATCAAAAGTGACCGGTAAGACATAGACTTTATTGGATTTCTCTAAAATGGCATAATCAATAGATATATCTTCAGCCTGGGGGTAAAATTCATTGACAAAATGTTGTTCTTCTTCTGAATCCCATATTCCAACTCCTTTATCAAACAATGAAGTCATTTCAAATTGATAGGTCTTAAAAGCATTCAATATGGTTGAGATACTCCAAATAAAAATGCCCCCATTCCAAAGAAAATTACCGCTTTTTAAAAACTGCTGAGCGGTTTCATAGTTAGGTTTTTCTCGAAACTGTCTAACTATTTTCAGCTCAAAAGTATTGGTTTTATCATACTCTATATATCCATATCCTATATTAGGAAAGGTTGGCTTGATACCCAATGTTACCAATGCATTCTGTTGAGCCGCAAATTCAAAGCAAGTAGTGATGTTTTGAACAAATGCCTCTTCATCTTCAATCCAATGATCACTAGGTGCGACAATCATCAAAGCTTCAGAGTTTCTTTTTTGAATTTTTAAAGCTGCATATAAAATACAAGGAGCTGTATTTCTCATCGCAGGCTCCAAAAGTATATTATGCAAAGGAACCTCCGGCAATTGTTCCTGAACCAAACTACAATAACGATCATTTGTTAAAATGAGAATGTTTTCCGATGGTATCAACTTTTTCAAACGTTTAAACGTTTTTTGGAGCAATGTGTCACCTTTTCCCAACATATCGTGAAATTGTTTTGGGAAATCTGGGGTACTCACTGGCCAAAACCGCGAGCCTACTCCTCCAGCCATTAAAACTGCGTATAAATTTGAGGTCATGTCATTTAATTTCAAAACAAATATAAGTGAAATATATTGCTATTGCCCCACAACAGGCTCAACTTCGGCATTAGCATTAAATAAAAACATTCTACCCGTATGTACTTCCACACAAGCGTAACGTTTTACTTTTAAACCTACCTTTTGGAATACCCTTCCTCCTCTTATTCTGAACAAACTTCCATTAGGCAACTCGTGGATAAGGGTTTTATCTTCTCGGTCTACATCAAATTTTTTCATTGCCCTTGCCAAATGGGGGTCGGTATCGCTACTCGCCGTTGGATTTCTAAAATGACTAACCAAATATGGCATCAATTCATTTGGGAAAATCTCAGGTCTCAAAAACGGAAGCATCATCTTTGTAAAGGTATGCTTCCATTCCAATCCATGTGGCTTAATAGCTCTTCCATAAACTTCAAAAGCTTGCAAATGTGCCATTTCATGAATCAACGTCATCAAAAAACGATATTTATTCAATGAGGCATTGACTGTTATTTGATGTTGGCCATTTGTTCTTTTTCTGTAATCTCCATGACGAGTCTGACGTTCGTTCACAATTTTCAAATGAACTTTGTGATGTTTGAGAAGCTCAATCACAGGATTCAATGAATGTTCGGGAAGGTATTGATATAAAATTTGTTCCAAATCAAATTCTATTATGGCGTTGAAGAACTCACTTGAAGCACCTTTCCGTTATAAAATCGATTTCCGTTAATAGAAAAATCCGCAATGTAAGCTGCCATATCTTGAGCAGAAATGGGGGCTTGATAACCCGGAAAGGCCTCCTGCAACATTTCAGTTTGCACGGCTCCAAGGGCAAGCGTATTAAATGATATGCCATGCTCTTTATATTCTTCAGCCAGTAATTCCATTAAAGTAATCACAGCTCCTTTACTGGAACTATACGCTGAAAGTCCAGCGAACTTCATGCTCCCTTGAATGCCACCCATCGAACTTAAAGCGACCACATGTGCCCCCTTTGACATATAGGGAAGTGCAATTTGTGTGAGTCGAGCTACTCCAAAAACATTTACATTATAGACGTTCTGAAAATCTTCTAGGGTTAACTCTGAAAAGGGTTTAAGCACTAAACTCCCGGCATTGTGAATCACCACATCTACATTCTTCCAAGTCTTTAATAAAAAATGTTCTACAGTTTCGAATGTCTCAGGTTTAGACAAATCAATAGACAAACAATGAATATTGGGATGCTTTATTAAAAGTTCATTTGTTTTTCTGGAAAGTGCCAATATTTGGTGACCAGATTCTGCTAATTGCAAAGCTAATTCAAGACCTATTCCTCTGGAGGTTCCCGTAATTATAATGTTTTTCATCTCAATAGATTTGTGCTAAAAATACAAAAACCCTTCAAGAATGTTCTTAAAGGGTTCCTAATATAATTGATTTTAGGCTTAAGAAATTAAACCTCTTGAGATAACAATTCTTTGAATCTCACTAGTACCTTCATAAATTTGTGTGATTTTAGCATCACGCATCATTCGCTCCACATGATATTCTGAAACATATCCATTACCACCATGTATTTGAACGGCTTCATTGGCTACATTAAGAGCTACTTCTGAAGCATATAACTTGGCCATGGCTCCAGAATGAGCGATATCTTTGCCTTCATCCTTTTCAGCTGCAGCTTTAAAAATTAGCATTTTTGCAGCGGTAATTTGAGTATACATATCAGCCAATTTAAATGCAATAGCTTGGTGTTTGAAAATTTCTTTGCCAAAAGCTTTTCGTTCTTGGGCATATTTCAAAGCCAATTCATAAGCACCCTCAGCAATTCCGAGGGCTTGTGAAGCTATTCCCAAACGTCCGCCATTTAAAACATTCATAGCAAAGTTAAACCCAAATCCATCAGCACCAATTCTATTTTCTTTAGGCACTTTCACATCGGAAAACATTAAAGAATGGGTGTCACTCCCGCGAATACCCATCTTTTTTTCTTTAGGTCCGATTTCAAAACCTTTCCATCCTTTTTCTACAATAAAAGCATTAATGCCCTTGTGACCTTTTTCTACATCCGTCTGAGCCATCACTAAATAAGTAGAAGCAGTAGAACCATTAGTAATCCAGTTTTTGGTGCCATTTAAAAGGTAATAATCCCCTTTGTCAATGGCTGTTGTTTTTTGTGAAGTGGCGTCACTACCCGCCTCAGGCTCTGAAAGACAAAAAGCCCCAATGACCTCTCCTTTGGCTAAAGGCACTAAATATTTTTGCTTTTGTTCCTCACTGCAATATTTTTCCATCCCTGCACATACCAAAGAGTTATTCACCGACATAATAACAGCAGCAGAAGCATCAATCTTCGCAATTTCGGTTATGGCAACCACATAGGACAAACTGTCTAAACCTGCTCCTCCGTATTTTGGGTCGACCATCATCCCCATAAAGCCTAGGTCAGCCATCATTTTCACTTGTTCAGTTGGAAATTTTGAGTGTTCATCTCTTTCAATCACTCCGGGCAATAATTCACTTTGAGCAAAATCTTTGGCTGCTTGTTGAATCATTAAATGCTCTTCGCTTAAATTAAAATTCATAGTAAAAAAGAGTTATAATTGAAGTTTTCTTAATTTTGGTGACCAAATGTAGGGTATAATTAGGAATTTTTCAAGTCAACTGCTTAATTTTAAAAAATGTTCAAGGAAAATTATCACGTTATTGGAGTAATGTCTGGAACCTCGCTTGACGGAATTGATGTGGCAGAATTATTTTTACATCATGAAGACAATACCTGGAGTTTCACTTTTGGACACACCGGAACATTTCCATATGAAAGTGACTGGATAATACAACTTCAGGACGCCATCAATTACAGCACTGAGCAACTTCAAAACTTAAATACTTCCTACACTCATTATCTTTCCAAAATAATTAAAGATTTTATTGAACAACATCAAATTCAAAATCTTGATGCTGTTTGTAGCCATGGTCATACAGTGCTACATCAACCTGAAAATGGAATTACTCTCCAAATTGGGAACCTTTCTCACATTGCAAAACTGTTAAACCAAACAGTTGTATGTGATTTCAGGGTTCAAGACGTCCAACTTGGTGGTCAAGGTGCTCCACTAGTTCCCATTGGAGATCGATTACTATTCCATGAGTTTGATTATTGTTTAAATCTTGGAGGCTTTGCCAACATCTCTTTTGAAAAGATGGGAAATAGAATCGCATTTGACATCTGTCCGGTAAATACAATTTTAAATTACTGGGCTGAACAAAAAGGACTTCCCTATGATGACAAAGGAAATATGGCTTCAAACGGAAAACTAAATGAAGAACTTTATAAAAGATTAAACGAATTAGAGTTTTATCAACTCCAGACACCAAAATCTCTAGGAATTGAATTTTTGAATTTAAAAATACATCCGCTTTTTAAATCTTTCCAAATATCGCCGGAAGATGCTCTAAGAACTTTTACAGAACATATTGCTTTTCAGATTAGCAAATCAATTCCTTCTGAAGAATGCAAAATTCTTGTCACAGGTGGTGGGGCTTACAATTGTTTTTTGATGGATAGAATTAAAAAAATAAATCCAAAACTAGAAATACTAATTCCTGAAAAAGAAATTATTGAATTCAAAGAAGCACTCATTTTTGGATTATTGGGTGTGCTGAAATTGCGAAAGGAAATAAATGTACTATCAAGTGTTACGGGTGCAACATCAGACCATTCTAGTGGTAATATTATTTTACCATGATGCACTTAAATAAAACCTTCTTAAATCTATTAAAAAACAAAACTAATTAATTGATAAAATAACCTTTTAGAGGTTTTATAAACCTTATATTTGCACCGCATTTCAAAACCTCATCATGAAGGAACTCCTTAAAAAATTTGAAAACAAAGAACCCGAAATTGTTTTTCAATGGAATGACCCAGAAACAGAAGCAGAAGGATGGGTTGTTATTAACTCACTAAGAGGAGGTGCCGCAGGTGGTGGAACACGAATGAGAAAAGGCTTAGACCGAAATGAAGTGCTATCTTTAGCCAAAACCATGGAGGTGAAGTTTTCTGTTTCAGGCCCGCCCATTGGAGGTGCAAAATCAGGCATCAATTTTGATCCCAATGACCCACGAAAAAAAGAAGTACTTCAACGTTGGTATAAGGCAGTATCTCCCTTGTTAAAAAGGTATTATGGAACGGGTGGAGATTTAAATGTTGATGAAATTCACGAAGTAATTCCCTTCACAGAAGAATGTGGTGTTTGGCATCCACAAGAGGGCGTTTTTAATGGACATTTTCAACCAACAGAAGCAGATAAAATAAATAGAATTGGTCAGTTACGCCAAGGAGTTATTAAAGTAATTGAAAATCCAAAATTTTCTCCAGACGTTAATAGAAAATATACCATAGCTGATATGATCACTGGCTACGGTGTTGCTGAAGCTGTAAGGCATTATTATGATATTTATGGGGGAGAATTCCTTGGAAAAAAAGCCATCATCCAAGGGTTTGGTAATGTGGGCTCTGCCGCAGCCTTTTATCTAGCAGATATGGGCGTTAAAATCATCGGTATTATTGATCGTGATGGGGGAGTCATCAATGAAGAGGGATTCACTTTTGAGGAAATCAAAAGAATGTTCCTGAATAAAGATGGCAATAAACTTGTTGCACCAGATATGATTCCTTTTGAAATCATTAATGAAAAAATATGGAATTTGGGAGCTGAAATCTTTGCACCTTGTGCGGCATCAAGATTAGTTTCTAAAGAACAAGTGAACCAACTCATTGCTTCTGGTCTTGAAGTCATTTCAAGCGGAGCTAATGTGCCTTTTTCAGATAAAGAAATTTTTTTCGGTTCCATTATGGAAGCTACCGACGAAAGAATAAGTTTGATTCCTGATTTTATTGCCAATTGTGGAATGGCCCGTGTTTTTGCATATTTTATGGAGAAAAGAGTACAAATGACAGATGAAGCCATCTTTTTCGACACTTCTGAAACCATTAAAAAAGCTCTGACAAAGACCTATTCACTTGGAAATGAAAAGACAAATATCAGTGCCACGGCATACGAAATAGCTTTAGAACAACTCACATAAACCCAAATTATGTTTTTATTTCTTATTACTTTATTTGTGATTGGATATATGTCCATCACCCTCGAACATCCTTTAAAACTTGACAAAACCGTTCCCGCTTTACTAATGGCTGCAACCATGTGGGCATTTTTATCATTTGGTTTTAATCAAGGATGGTTTTCTGTCATAGACGATCATGGCCACGTTTTTAATATTCTTGAAGGTGACCCACAAGAGCAAATGGACGGTTTTCTAAAAAACCTAATGCACCATTTTGGTAAAACAGCTGAAATACTTGTTTTCCTCATTGGAGCCATGACCATTGTTGAAATTATTGATTTGCATAGAGGATTCGACATCATCAAAAGCCGGATTAAAACAACCAGTAAAATTCGATTGCTTTGGACACTTGGAATTGTTGCCTTTATTCTTTCTGCAATAATAGATAACCTTACCGCGACCATTGTATTAGTTACTTTATTGAGAAAACTAGTTCCGAAAAGGGAATATCGCATATGGTATGCATCATTAATCATCATTGCTGCCAATGCAGGTGGTGCATGGTCTCCCATTGGAGATGTTACCACAACAATGCTTTGGATTGGTAACAAGGTTACAGCCATTGGCCTTTCTGAATATGTGATTATTCCATCAATCGTATGTTTTGTAGTTCCTTTCCTTGTAGCTTCAAAAATGAAAGCCTTTCAAGGTGAGACTCCCAGAAGACAATATGATGTTGATGAAAAATCTGAAAGACTTCTAAGCAGCAAAACCATGCTGTATATTGGCCTTGGGGCTATTGTAATGGTTCCCGTTTTTAAAATGATTACTGGCCTTCCTCCCTATGTTGGTATGATGTTTAGTTTAGGATTTGTATGGCTATTCTCAGAATATGTGAAACCCTATGAAGGCTTTAACAAAAAAGATAAGCAACATTATTCAGGTCATAAAGCATTAACAAAAATTGAATTTTCTAGTATTCTTTTTTTCTTAGGTATTTTAATGGCCGTAGCCGCATTAGAAAGTTTGGTTTTTGGAAGTTTAAATGGAGAAGTTGTGGGCACTCTAAGATATGCCGCAGAATCTTTGTCTAATGCTATTCCCAATATGGATGTAGTCGTCATTTTACTAGGGATTTTATCCTCTGTTATCGACAACGTTCCCTTGGTTGCCGCTTCTATGGGAATGTATGAATATGTACCTGATCACCCTGTTTGGCATTTTATAGCCTATAGTGCCGGAACTGGGGGTAGTTTATTGATTATTGGTTCTGCCTCAGGTGTGGCAGCCATGGGTATGGAAAAGATAGATTTCATCTGGTATTTGAAAAGAATTACTTGGCTAGCATTCATTGGTTTCATTGCTGGTGCAGCTTGTTTTGTTTTTATTGAACATTTTATACGATAAACAATTATTCCTATTATCTTAGCGTTATCATTTTAAATTTAACTAACCTTTATTTATGCAAGCAGACTCATTAGCCGTCGCACAAAACCCTTTACTCGAAGGGGAATCTGTTGAAAGAACTTTGTCAATTTGGGACTTAATTACCTCCGGGGGACTTGGAGGGCAGATTATTATTGCTACACTTTTTGTACTTTTATTTGCGGCACTTTATCTATATTTTGAGAGAATTATGGCCATAAATGCTGCTACAAAAATTGATGCAGCCTTTATGAACAACATCAAAATGCATATTTCAAACGGTAAGATTGACTCAGCAAAAATGCTTTGTGCTCAAACGAACTCTCCTGTAGCCAGACTTATTGAAAAAGGTATTTCCAGAATTGGAAAACCTCTGGAAGATATCAATTCAGCTATTGAGAATGCAGGAAAACTTGAAATTTACAAATTGGAAAAAAACGTGAGTGTACTCGCTACTATTGCTGGAGCTGCACCCATGATTGGATTCTTAGGAACTGTTATCGGTATGATTCTTGCTTTCCATGAAATGGCAAGCGGAGGAGGTCAAATTGAAGTTGCCGCATTAGCTGGTGGTATTCAAACCGCAATGACCACAACGGTAGGTGGATT
Source organism: Flavobacterium sp. (assembly GCA_046293575.1). GTDB lineage: Bacteria > Bacteroidota > Bacteroidia > Flavobacteriales > Flavobacteriaceae > Flavobacterium. The sequence continues at coordinate 15,412 of JBKBOP010000026.1, forward strand.
GATAGTGGGTATTATTGCTTATATGGGTTACAATCATGTTGTAGTGAAAACGGACAAAGTTGTACACAAAATGGAAGCAAATGCTACAGATTTCCTTGACTTATTAAACGAACCATCTTAAGATGAATTTTAGAGGACGTAATAAAGTAACCCCAGAATTCAGCATGTCGTCAATGACCGACATCGTTTTCTTATTATTGATTTTCTTTATGCTCACATCAACGATGGTGACCACCAATGCCCTTGATTTAGTGTTGCCAAAAGCGAAAGGAATCACAGCAAAGAACCAAAATATCTCAGTGAGTATCAACAAAGACCTTCAATTTTTTATTGACAAAACACCCGTACAAGAAAATGATTTAGAAAATATGATAATGGGGAATTTTGCAGATAAAGAAGATAAATCATTAATTTTAAGAGTTGAAGAAGGAGTTCCGATTGAACACGCTGTTAAAGTATTGGATATTGCCAATAGAAATCAGTTAAAAGTGGTTCTAGCCGTTAGACCCAAATAATATTCAAATGAAATATTTAGAAACAGAAAACGAAAAAAAGTCTTTTGCTATCACGAGTGTGATAATGGTATTAATTCTTCTTTTCTGTCTTTTTTGGGGGTTAACCTATCTTGATCCGCCACCAGAAAATGGTATTGCAGTTAATTTTGGAAACACCGATTTTGGCTCAGGAAATGTGAATACAACAGAAACGGTTAAAACGGCTCCTCAAGCAACGCAAGCAACTTCGGATCCTACTCCATCAAAGGAAGAGGTTCTTACACAAGAAGATGTAGATGCTGTCGTAATAAATCAAACTAAAAAGCCAACACCCGTTAAGGAAGTAAAAGAAACCACGAAACCCAAACCAGTTGAAACTCCAAAACCTTCGCAACAAACTACAGATGCTCTTTCAAGTATCTTAAGTGGACCCAAAACAGACGGAAAAGCTACAGATGGTGATGGAAACACCAATCAAGCAGGGAATCAAGGGAAAGTAGATGGAAGTATTTATGCTCCAAGCTATTATGGAAGTGGTGCTGGAACAGGAAGTGGAAGTGGAAGATGGGGTTTAGGTGGAAGAACATTAGCCAACAGTGGCAAAGTAGTACCCATTTGTAATGATGAAGGAACTATTGTAGTTCAAATTAATGTAAATAAAAACGGGGTAGTAACCAATGCCACATTTAGTGCTAAAGGTTCCAACACTTCTAGTAAATGTCTACAGGAAGCGGCAATAGCTACCGCCTATAAATACCGTTGGCAACCTGACAGTAATGCACCAGATAATCAAGTTGGATTTATAATGGTTAATTTTAGAACGGGAGAGTAATTTTTAATTTTCGTGATGTAAAAATTTATATACCTCGCCCTCGGTGAGGTTTTTTTAAACTATGAACTACCAAGAAACCATAAGTTGGATGTTTGAAAAACTTCCGATGTATCAAAAAATGGGTGCATCAGCCTATAAAGCAGATTTGAACAATACCTTGAAAATGATGGACTACTTAAACCATCCAGATAAAGAAGTAAAATGTATTCATATTGCAGGCACTAATGGCAAAGGCTCCACTTCTTCTCTTATGGCTTCAGTGTTTCAAGAATGTGGGTATACCACAGGACTATATACTTCTCCCCACTTAAAAAGCTACAGAGAAAGAATAAAAATAAATGGTGTTGAAATTGAAGAATCCTTTGTTGTAGATTTTTTTGAAAAGCATATAAACTTTTTTGAAGAACATCAATTAAGCTTTTTTGAAATGACAGTGGGGTTGGCATTTGATTACTTTAGAGCCAAAAAAATTGATATTGCTGTTATAGAGGTTGGCATGGGTGGAAGATTAGATGCAACCAACGTGATTACTCCCCTTTTAAGTGTCATAACCAATATAGGCTTAGATCACACACAATTTCTTGGAGACACCCTAGCAGCCATAGCGAGTGAAAAAGCTGGAATCATCAAAGAAGGTATTACCGTTATTATTGGTGAATACCATTCGGAAACGATTAATGTTTTTAAAGAAACATCTAAAAATGTGAAGGCGACTTTCATTCCAGCATTTGAATATGAAGGAGAAGTTTTCGAGTCAGATTTAAAGGGTGACTATCAAATACACAATAGAAGAACTGCTCTAGTGGCTCTAAAAACTTTAAATTCAATTTCAGACTTTAAAATAGTTGATGAAAAAATTAAAACTGGGTTTTTAAAGGTCAAGGAAAACACAGGGCTAATGGGAAGATGGCAACAAATTCATTCCAACCCAACAATTATTTGTGATACTGCTCACAATGGTCATGGATTAGAATATGTCACCAAACGATTAAAAGAAGAAAAACACAACACGCTTCACATAGTTTTAGGGGTGCTCAATGACAAAAATCTAGATGAAATACTACCCTTATTTCCAAAACATGCAATGTATTATTTTGCAAAACCAAATATTCCAAGAGGATTAGATGCTATCCAACTTTCCATAAAAGCTCTTGAATTTAACCTCAAAGGAACGTCATACAATTCAATTTCACAAGCTTATGAAGAAGCTATCAAGAGAGCACAACCAGAAGATTTTATCTTTGTGGGGGGAAGTACTTTTACTGTAGCAGAAATTTTATAATTTTTACACAGTTTTGTTTGTAGAAAAGGAAAACTGTTATATATTTGCATCCGCGTTCAAGCACATATCGGGCGATTAGCTCAGCTGGTTCAGAGCACCTCGTTTACACCGAGGGGGTCGGGGGTTCGAACCCCTCATCGCCCACGAAACTCCTTAAGCAATTAAGGAGTTTTTTGTTTGAAAATTGATTAGCTTAGCTAGTTCAGAGCATCCCGATGCAATCGGGAGGGTTGGAGGTTTTAACCAAGCATTCGTCCACTTTACTCACTAAGAAATTAAAGAGTTTTTTGTTTGAAAATTGATTAGCCTAGCTAGTTCAGAGCATCCCGATGCAATCGGGAGGGTTGGAGGTTTGAACCAAGCATTTGTCCACTTTACTCACTAAGAAATTAAAGAGTTTTTTGTTTCAATTGGGGTCATTAACTCAGAGGTTTAGAGTGCTACCTTGACAGGGTAGAAGTCACTGGTTCGAATCCAGTATGACCCACAAAATTTTAAGTTAGAACATTGTTGTTCTACAGATAATTCAAAACACGCTCAAGTGCCATTCCCCTTGATCCTTTAATTAATAACAAAGATTTTTTAATAGGATGAAGTCTCAATTCTTCAACTAAGGAATCAAAGTCGTGAAAAAAATTTACTTTTGATAATTCAAATTCTTTAGAGGATTTGAAAAAGTGTTCACCTACAAAATAGGTTGTAACATCATTCAGTCCAAGAGCTAATTCTGCAATTCTATGATGTTCTAAGGGACTTTCCTCACCCAATTCAAACATATCCCCTAATATCATCATCTTTGATGAATACTCCATTAAACCAAAGTTTTGAATAGCCACTTCCATACTACTTGGATTGGCATTATAGGCATCCAAAATAACTCGATGCTCTCCATGTTGAAGCACCTGTGAGCGATTATTATCTGGTGAGTAACTTTCAATAGCTTCTTTAATTAAATGTATTTCAATATTAAAATAAATTCCTAAAGCGATAGCAGCTGCAATATTTGAGGCGTTATAACTCCCAATCAAATTTGTAGAAATCACAGTATGATCATGAGTAATTACAACAAAATTGTCAACCATTTGAAATTTTAAATAAACATCAGCAGCGACATCAATGAAGCTGAATGTAAATCTATCAAAACCTCGTGTTTTCTCTTCTTGAATTGGGTCGTCAATATTGACAAGTAGTTGGCCTTTGTTTAGTTTTATAAAGTCATAGAGTTCGCTTTTTCCTTTAATGACTCCTTCAACACCGCCAAATCCTTCTAAATGGGCTTTACCAAAATTTGTAATATACCCTACATCTGGTTTTGCTATTGATGACAAAAATGCAATTTCTTTCTGATGATTGGCTCCCATTTCAACAATTCCTATTTCCGTATCTGAAGTAAAACTTAACAAGGTCAACGGCACACCAATATGGTTATTCAAATTTCCGACAGTAGCACATGTGTTATATTTTTTTTGTAAAACACGAAGAAAAAGTTCTTTTGTAGTAGTTTTACCATTGCTTCCTGTCAATCCTATTATTGGAATCTTTAAAAACTCTCGGTGAAATGTCGCCAACTCTTGAAGCGTTTTAAGTGAGTTTTCTACTAAAATAGTGCGATCATCAACATAACAATCATCACGATCTATTAAGGCATAATATGCACCAGCATTTAAAGCTTGTAGAGCAAAATCATTCCCATCAACATTTGCACCTCTTAATGCGACAAACAAAGACCCATTAATGATTTTTCTTGTATCAATAACCACATTGACACAGCTAAGATAACAATCGTGTATTTCTTTAATGGTTTTCATTTACTATCAAAAAAAAGCCCTGAATCAGGGCTTTTAAAATTTTTTATTATCTCGAAGATCTTGGTTTACCTCTAGCTGTTTTTTTATTAGACTTGGGCCCTACTTTTGACATCGCACATCTAAATCCGATATCGCTAGTAGCCATATCCTGCGGATAGTATCTTCTTTGTGCTGGATCTAACCAATATGCTCTATCTCTCCATGAACCACCCTTGAAAACCCGAACTTCGTCGTTAATCAAAGAAGTTCTTTTGGAAGATTGATCGTATTGTCTCACCATTTCGTTTTCTTCATTTACAGTAACTTTGTGTTTTGGTGAATTGTACATTCTTGTCTTTTCATCTTGAGAACCATCTTCATCTTCAGCTCCAAATTTGAAATAACGAGTCGATTGCTTATCACCATCACGATAGTTTATATTGTCGCTTCTATCAAAATTCTGTCTTAAATAAGTTTCTTGTTCATCAACAGGGATTTGAGCAATTTGACCTGGAAGATTTCTAGCAATGATTTTACCATTTGCTAGAGTGTCATAAACGATATTCTCAGTAGTAATTAAAACCACTTTACCATCATCACCAATTTTATTTTTGGTGTAGACATTACCTCTATAGTAGTTAAAATCATTGGCTTCATCATCAACAATTGGACGGTATACATCGGCTACCCATTCGCTAACATTCCCAGCCATATCATACAAACCAAAATCATTTGGAGCATATGATTTTACAGGTGCGGTAATATCAGCACCGTCATCAGACCAGCCAGCGATTCCGCCGTAATCACCTTTTCCTTGTTTGAAATTAGCCATTTGGTCTCCTCTGATGGCTCTACTTCCGGATCTTGTATAGCTTCCAGACCAAGGATATTTCTTTTGGCCTTTATAAAGGTTATATTCTCTGTTTCCAACATTGGCAGCCGCAGCATATTCCCACTCAGCCTCGGTTGGTAGACGATACTCTGGCAAAGTCGCACCAGAAGATCTGTTGGCATACAAATTAATACTATCCTTAGAAGCCCTTCCTCTTTTACCTTTGAGTACTAATTCTTCGTCACCACCATAGGTTAATGTTGGAGCATTGAGATAGGTCTCTGTACTAAAAGATTTTTCTCCAGATGCCTCATACCTAGCATCACGCTTTAGATAACCTGATTGCTCTAAAAGTAATTCATTTACTCTATCAGTTCTCCACTTACTAAATTCAACAGCTTGAATCCAATTTACACCAACAACAGGATAATCTGCATAGGCAGGATGACGTAAATAATTAAGTGTCATGGTTTCATTGTAACCTAAACGGTCTCTCCAAACCAAGGTGTCAGGAACGGCACCATAATAAATATTTTTATAGTTTTCCTGATCAGGTGGAAACATTCTCTTGAGGTAATCTAAATATTCAAGATACATTTTATTGGTTACCTCGTGTTCATCCATAAAGAAAGACTGAACATGTTGCTGATTTGGGGTATTATTCCAATCATGCATAATGTCATCTTGAACTCTACCCATGGTAAAAGTACCTCCTTCAATAGCAATTAATCCGGGGCCGGTTACTTGCTTTTTGTAATCGGATGCATATTGAAATCCACCCTTTTTGTCATTAATACTCCAACCAGTGGCGGTTGATGTATTTCCAGATCCAGACTTTTTGCCGCACGAGGCAAATGCAATAACAACTATTAAACTCAATAGTGTACGCAAAGTCTTAGTTTTGTTTAGCTTCATATCTTTTAAGTAGGTATTAAAAACGGACGCAATATAGTAATTCATCGATACACTGCAATGCCTTAGTTAATTATTTCTTGTTTTTTGGTGATTTAGAACTATAAAACGCAAAGCTAAATAAAAATATTGTACGGTTTTCCGCAAATCTTTACTTTTACCTTTAAAATAAATTCTAAAAACATGCGTTACTTCACCTAAATGAAAAAGTTTATATATCTCGTTAACCTTATATTTTCTCTGACTTTGCT